>JANNJH010000230.1:0-1687 GCA_031405775.1 Sphingomonadales bacterium
GGTCGGACTGGTCGGGAAGATAGCGCGGCGCGACGCGAACGGTAATGCTGCCGGTTGCCCGGCGCGTCGTCGCCGCATAGGGAAAGATCAGGTCGATCACCTTGTCGATCATAGCCCGGCCCCCCCGACCGCTTGGTCGAGACCAGCGCGATCCAGTGCCTGATTCAAATCGTCGATGACATCCTGCGGGTCTTCAAGGCCGATCGACAGGCGCAGCATGCCTTCGGTGATGCCCATCTGTTCGCGCACGTCGGGCGAGACGCTGTAATGCGTCGTCGAGGCCGGGTGCGTCATCAGGCTGCGCGAATCGCCGAGATTGTTCGAGATGTCGATGAGTTCGAGGCCGTCGAGCAGCGCATGCGCCTGGCGCCGGCCGCCATCGAGGACCATCGCGATGATGGTGCCGCCGGCGGTCATCTGGCGAGCCGCCAGCGCGTGCTGGGGGTGCGAGGCAAGGCCGGGATAGAGCACATGCGGCACGCGGGTTTCGAGGAAGGCCGCGACCTTCATGGCGTTCTCGCACGAACGGCGAACGCGAAGATCAAGCGTCTCCAATGACTTGAGCACGACCCAGGCGTTGAACGGCGACAGGTTCGGGCCAGTGTGGCGGGCGAAGGGCAGATAGACGTCGTTCATCCATTGCTCGCTGCCGAGCACGGCGCCGGCGAGCACCCTGCCCTGCCCATCGAGCAGCTTGGTGGCCGAATAGGCGACGATATCGGCGCCGAAATCCATCGGACGCTGGACGATCGGCGAGGCAAAGGCATTGTCGACAACAACCTTGGCGCCGGCATCGTGGGCGATATCGGCGATGGCGCGGATATCGCAGATTTCGAGGCCGGGGTTCGACGGAGTTTCGAGGAAGAACGCCTTGGTGTTGGGCTTGCGCGCCTTGGCCCAGGCGTCGATGTCGCGGCCATCGACGGTGGTGGTCTCGATGCCGAAGCGCGGCAGGATGGTATCGACCAGCACCCGGCACGATCCAAACAGCGCGCGGCCGGCAATCAGATGGTCCCCCGCCGACAATTGGCAAAGCAGCGCCGCCGACATCGCCGCCATGCCGGTGGTGGTGGCGCGCGCGGCTTCGGCGCCTTCGAGCAGCGCCAGACGCTTTTCAAGCATGTCGGTCGTCGGGTTTTGCAACCGCGAATAGGTCATGCCGGGGCGTTCGCCGCGGAAGCGCGCGGCGGCTTCCTCGGCGGAGTCATAGGCATAGCCCGAGGTCATGAAGATGGCTTCGGAGGTTTCGCCGAAGTCCGACCGCGCCGTGCCGCCGCGAACGGCGAGCGTGGCGGGCCGCCATTTGTCGGTGATCGAGCGGTCCTGGCCGGTAAAGCGTTTCATGGCAAATGGGATAGCGACGTTGCGAAGGCGCGGTCAATGCAAAGCCGCATGAGCCGCACGCCCGATCAGGCCATCGCCGTTCCCGGCATGTCGGTTCGGGCCGCGATCGTCGGGACGCCACCGCTTCCGGTCGCGTCCCGACGATCGCGCTTTGCCCTGTCGTCAACCGCGCGCTGATACCGCGTGATGCTATCTTGACGGGCGCAAGGAACGGTCGAGCATTGCCCAATTTTATCGCATGATGACGGCAAAATGGTTCAATCGATGATCGTCAGAACATTGACCGTTAACGAACTGGCAATCATAGTGCCGGCAAGGTTGATATCCGACCGCGAGGTGATCG
>JANNJH010000231.1:0-2008 GCA_031405775.1 Sphingomonadales bacterium
TTCAGTGCCCCTCGGATTTCAATGATCAACGGCTTGCTATTAGCCGAAAAAGGTGCGGCCGCTAACAGCTTGCTCTTTCCCTAAAGCTGCCGGACCGCTCACTACCCTAACTCGGTCATTCATTGCAGTGTTGAAGGACGCCGAAATCCGCATCAGCATGGACGGCCGCGGGCGTTGGATGGACAACGTCTTCATCGAACGCCTGTGGCGGTCGCTGAAGTACGAGTGCGTCTATCTCCATGCGTTCGAGACTGGCTCCGAGCTACGGGTCGGGCTGACGCGCTGGATCGGCTACTACAACGCCGATCGGCCGCACTCGGGACTTGCAGGACAGACCCCGGATGAGGCTTATGGGGCGAACGAAATGCAACCGGTGGCGGGGCTAGCCCTGCCACCGGAAACACTCCAACTGGCGGCATAATCGAAACCTGGGATTAGCTTAGCAAAGCCGCCAAACTGTCCAAACAGGCGGGACCACCTCAAACTGAACCGCGCCGGGTTTGCCGGAGGCTCCAACTCCTGAGAAGGTGGAGCCACTATGAGCAAGACAACGAACAAGTATGCGCCAGAGGTGCGCGATCGCGCGGTTCGGATGGTGTTGGATCACGAACGCGATCACGGCTCGCGGTGGGCCGCGGTGGTGTCGATTTCGGCCAAGATCGGCTGTGCGGCGCAGACGCTGCACGAGTGGGTGAAGAAGGCCGAGGTTGATGCTGGCGGCCGGGCGGGCGTTCCGACGGAGGTTGCTGCGAAGCTGAAGGCATTGGAGCGCGAGAACCGGGAGCTGCGCCAGGTTAACGAGATCCTCAGGAAGGCATCGGCGTATTTTGCGATGGCGGAGCTCGACCGCCCGTTCAAAAGATGATCGCGTTCATCGACGATCACCGCGCCGTCCATGGGGTCGAGCCGATCTGCAAGGTTCTGCCGATCGCCCCATCGACTTACCACGTGCATGTGGCCAAGCGCGATGATCCGGCAAAGCTGTCGGAAAGAGCTCGGCGGGACGCCGCGCTCAGGATCGAAGTGCGGCGCGTGTTCGATGCCAACTTCCGCGTTTATGGCGTGCGGAAGGTGTGGCGGCAGATGCAGCGCGAAGGCTTTGATATCGCTCGCTGTACGGTCGCACGCCTGATGCGGGCGATGGGCCTGGCTGGTGTGATCAGGGGCAAGCCAGTGCGCACGACCGTCAGCGATCGCTCGGCGCCGTGCCCGCTGGACCGGGTCAACCGGCAGTTCCACGCGCCGGCACCGGATATGCTGTGGGTGTCAGACTTTACCTATGTCCCGACCTGGGCCGGCTTCGTCTATGTGGCGTTCGTCATCGATACGTTCGCCCGCCGCATTGTGGGCTGGCGGGCATCACGCACTGCCCACGCCGGCTTCGTCCTGGATGCGCTTGAGCAGGCGCTCCATGCGCGTCGGCCGGCGCACAGCGGCGGCCTCATTCATCACTCCGATCGCGGCAGCCAGTATCTCTCGATCCGCTACACCGAACGGCTCGCCGAGGCTGGAATCGAGCCATCGGTCGGCAGCGTCGGCGATAGCTACGACAACGCTTTGGCCGAGACGATCAACGGCCTTTACAAGGCCGAGGTCATTCATCGGCGCGGTCCCTGGCGATCGTTTGAAGCCGTCGAATACGCCACCCTCGAATGGGTCAACTGGTTCAATCACCGCCGACTTCTCGAGCCCATCGGCAGCATCCCGCCCGCAGAAGCAGAGGAACGCTACTATGCCATGATCAACACATCAGCTATCGCTGCATAACTTAAACCAAACAGCCTCCGGCAAACCCGGCGCGGTTCAGACACGGTCGAATGCGGACGCCGAGTGCATGGTAACGGTACAAACGTCGTTGCCCTTCGTGGAGGGCAAGGGACGGGCCGAAATCAGGGCACAACTTACACGCTGAACTACAGTGTGTGACAAGCTTTCGATTTTCGTCATACATAATAACACTCTGATATACGGCTATTTTCCCCGCTTTTTGAAGCATATGTGTGCCCCT
>JANNJH010000232.1:0-5569 GCA_031405775.1 Sphingomonadales bacterium
GGGACGGCTGAAATAGACGTGCTCGAAGATGCAGGGGCGCGGGCGCTGGACGGCGAACGGGCGGAGCGAACGCAGGCCGCGCGGCGAGATAATGATCAGTTCGCCGGGTTCGACGCTGCGCAGGAAGGTGGCGCCGACGACATCGAGGGCAACGGTTTCCGAGGCGAGGATATAGCTGTCGCCGAGCCGGCCGAGGACGAGCGGGCGGATACCCAGCGGATCGCGGCAGGCGAGCATGCCTTCGGAGGTCAGGCAGAGCAGGCTGTAGGCGCCTTCGACGCGTTTCAGCGCATCGATGAAGCGATCGAGCAGGGTGCGGTACGACGATGTCGCGACGAGGTGGATGATGACCTCGGTATCGCTGGTCGACTGGAAGATCGAGCCGCGGCGGACAAGTTCACGGCGGAGCGTCAGCGCGTTGGAAATATTGCCATTATGGGCGATGGCGAAACCGCCCGACGACAGTTCAGCGAACAGCGGCTGGACATTGCGCAGCGCGGTCTCGCCGGCGGTCGAATAGCGGTTGTGGCCGATGGCGATGTCGCCCTTGAGTTTCTTGATGACCTCGTCGGAATCGAAATTGCCGGCGACGTGCCCCATGGCGCGATGCGTGTGGAAATCGCGGCCATCGAAGGTGGTGATGCCGGCGGCTTCCTGGCCGCGATGCTGGAGCGCATGGAGGCCGAGCGCGGCGACCGCTGCGGCGCCATCGGCACCATAGACGCCGAATACGCCGCACTCCTCGTGCAGATGGTCGTCTTCCCATGGGTCGGTGGTCAGCATGGTATTCATCGAGAAATGGGCCTCGTCAGCGCCGCGCCTGCGGGCCATATAGGGAGTGGGCGCGCGATTGTCGCCCCCGAAACCGAACTGGGACTGTCATATGAGCGATGCGCGTGAAGCAGGGCTGGTGCTCGACCCGAAATGGGATGCGGCCGGGCTGGTCACCGCGGTCGCCACCGACGCGGCGAGCGGCGAGGTGCTGATGGTCGCGCACATGAATGCGCAGGCGCTGGCGGCGACGCTGGCGACGGGCGAGGCGGTGTACTGGAGTCGGTCCCGCGCCGAGCTTTGGCACAAGGGCGCGACGTCGGGCCACACCCAGCGCATCGTCGAGATCAGGATCGATTGCGACCAGGACGCGCTGTGGCTGCGGGTCGAACCGGTGGGGCCGGCGTGCCACACGGGGGAACGCTCGTGCTTTTACCGGCGCGTCGGCAGCGACGGCCGGTTGCAGGCCGATTCCGCATGACGGTGTTATTGGCCGGGGCGACCGGGCTGGTCGGTTCGCGGGTGCTGACGCGGCTGCTGGCGGCGTGCGTGCCGGTGGTGACGGTCGGGCGGCGGGCGACGGGGCTGGCGGCCCACGAGATCGTGGCGGATTTCGCCGACCCGCCGGCGCTTCCGGCGACGCTGGTCGCGATTTGCGCGCTGGGCACGACGATCAGGCAGGCGGGCAGCCAGGCGGCGTTTTGCGCCGTCGATCATGGCGCCGTGCTGGCGTTCGCGCGCGCCGCCAAAGCCGCGGGGGTGGGGCATTTCATCGTGGTGACGGCGGTCGGCGCCCATGTGAGGTCGAAGGTTTTCTATTCGCGGGTGAAGGGCGAGGTCGAGCGCGACCTGGCGGCGATGGGCTTTGCCCGGCTCGATATCGTCCAGCCGGGGTTGATCCTGGGGCCGCGCGCCGATCATCGGCCGATGGAGGCGTTTTTCCAATGGCTGGCGCGGGTCTTGAAGCCACTGCTGATCGGCGGGCTCGATAAATATGGCGGGGTCGATGCCGAGGCCGTGGCCGGGGCGATCGTGGTGTTGGCGGGGCAGTCCGGGCCGGGGCGCTTTGTGCACCGGAACCGCGCGATCAAGGCACTGGCTGCTTGACCTTTACGTTAACGTCAACTATGTCTTGACGCCATGTCGGAAGCTTCGCACGCCTTTGCCAACGTTCCGATACCGCCGTTGTCTGATGACGCGACGAGCTTCACCATCACCGAGCTGGCGCTGGCCTTCAACGTCACGCCGCGGGCCATTCGCTTTTATGAAGACCAGCGGCTGATCGCGCCGGAACGGCAGGGGCAGAACCGGGTTTATTCGCGGCGCGACCGGGCGCGGCTGGCGTGGATATTGCGCGCCAAGAATGTCGGCTTTTCGCTCGCCGAAATCCGCGAGATGATCGACCTTTACGATCTCGGCGATGGCCGGTCGACGCAGCGGCGCGTCACGCTCGACAAGTGCCGGACGCGGATCGCGGCCTTGCAGGAACAGCGCGCCGATATTGATGCGACGATCGAGGAATTGCAGAGCTTTTGCGCGCTGGTCGAAACCGTCACGCCGAACGCCGCGAACCAGTAGAGGACTAAAAAGCATGCCCGCCTATCGCGCCCCGGTGAGGGATACGCAGTTCGTCCTCGATGCCATTGTCGGCCTTGAGAAATATTCCAATCTGCCGGGCTTTGGCTTGGCCACTCCCGATGTCGTGCGGGCGATCCTGGAGGAAGGCGGCAAATTCTGCGAGCAGGTGCTGGCACCGCTCAACCTGCCCGGCGACATCGAGGGCTGCACCCGCCACGACGACGGCAGCGTGACGACGCCGGCCGGGTTCAAGGCGGCCTATGCGCAATTCACCGCGGCCGGCTGGGGAACGTTGACGGCGGATGTCGCCCATGGCGGGCAGGGGTTGCCCTATGTCGTCTCCATGGCGATGCATGAATATCTGTCGAGCGCCAACATGGCGTTCGCCATGTACCCGGGGCTCAATGAAGGCGCGCAGGCGGCGATCGAGGCGGTCGGCAGCGAGGCGCAAAAGCAGGCGTTCCTGCCCAACATGGTCGCGGGTCGCTGGACCGGCACGATGAACCTGACCGAGGCGCATTGCGGCACCGATCTCGGCCTCATCCGCACCCGCGCCAAACCGCAAGCCGATGGCAGCTACAAGATCACCGGCACCAAGATCTTCATTTCGGCCGGCGAGCATGACCTGTCGGACAATATCATCCACCTCGTGCTGGCCAAGACGACAGGGGCGCCCGACAATGTGAAGGGCATCTCGCTGTTCATCGCGCCTAAGTTCCTCGTCAACGCCGATGGTTCGCTTGGCGCGCGCAACGCCGTCGAATGCGGCTCGATCGAGCACAAGATGGGCATCCACGCCAACGCCACCTGCGTGATGAATTACGACGGCGCCGTCGGCTTCATGATCGGCGAGGAGAACAAGGGCCTGCGGGCGATGTTCATCATGATGAACGCGGCGCGGTTGGGCGTCGGCGTGCAGGGTCTGGCGATGGGCGAGGTCGCCTATCAGAACGCCGTTACCTATGCCAAGGAGCGTATCCAGGGCCGGGCGCTGACTGGCCCGGCGAACCCGGAAGGCAAGGCCGACCCGATAGCTGATGGCAAGGCCGACCCGATTCCCGAGGTGAAGGCCGACCCGATTCCCGAGGCGAAGGCCGACCCGATAATCGTCCATCCTGATGTGCGGCGGATGCTGATGGATGGCCGGGCCTTTATCGAGGGCGCGCGGGCGCTGATCCTGTGGGGGGCGTTGCAGGTCGATCTTTCGCACAAGGCGGCGACGGCGGAAGAACGCCAGATGGCCGATGACTTGATCAGCCTGCTGACGCCGGTGATCAAGGGCTATTGCACCGACAAGGGTTACGCGGTGGCGACGGCGTCGCAGCAGGTTTACGGCGGCCATGGCTATATCCGCGAATGGGGCATGGAGCAGTTCGTCCGCGATGCGCGGATTGCGCAGATTTACGAAGGCACCAACGGCATCCAGGCGATGGACCTTGTCGGCCGCAAGCTCGGGATGAATGGCGGGCGCGGGGCACAGGCCTATCTGGCGCTGGTCAATGCGGCGCTGGCCGAGGCCAAGGCCGACGAACGGCTGGCGGTGATCGCGGCGCCGCTCGAAAAGGCGCTGGGCGACTTGCAGGCGGCGACCTTGTGGCTGCTGCAGAACGCCATGGCCAACCCGAACAATGCCGGGGCGGGGGCGACGGCGTATCTCGAATTGATGGGCATCGTCGCGCTGGGTCATATGTGGCTGTTGATGGCCAAGGCGTCGCACGCCGCGATCGATGGCGGCGCGGCGGATGTGGAGTTCTACAACGCCAAGCTGATCACGGCGCGCTATTTTGCGGCGCGCTATTTTCCCGATGCGGCGGCGCTGCGCGCCAGGCTGGAGTCCGGCTGCGAGGCAATGATGGCGCTGCCGGTCGCGGCGTTCTGATCTCTGCTCCCCCAGACAAGGGAGGGAGACGTTGTTCCCTGGGATGCCGATCAAGCCCCCGGCAGCCCCGGATTGATAGGCAATTTCGCGCCTGCGGCTTCGCCGGCTTCGTAGGCCGCTGGTGAAACCATCTTCGTGACATTGCTCGCCTCGCGAAGTCGCAGATCGAGCTTTGCAAGCGCTGCGTCGACGACGCTCGCCTTGAGGACAATCAGATCACGGCCCGTGCTGTTCTTCACAATTTCCCGTTCGAGCTTCATCGCCATCAGCTTGTCCGCGATCGAGGCGACCATGCCGAGGGTGAAGGAGGCATTCGCCAGATGGCGTTCCTGATGGCGGAACTGCCGATAGGCCGCCGACGTCTTGAAGCGCCCGAGCTCAGCCCGGACCGCGCTGTCGATCAGTTCGGTCAGATAGTGCGCGACGTCGATATCCGAGCGAAGTCCGAAAAACACATATCGTGCTTCCCCTGTCGCGGTCTTCTCGCGCCCGACTCCTGTCGCGGTCTTCTCGCGCCAGACCCGGCAATCACAGAAATTCGCCACAGCCCCGATACATTCGTCCAGCGGAATGCGCTTGTTGCGGCCGGTCTCATACGCGCGCCGCTCGCACGGCGCATCGCGGATTTCGACGTCGGTCAGCGATAGATCATAGCGATCGAGCAGTTCGGCGACCTTGGCCGCGGCCAACAGCGCCTCGGCCTCGGTGCAGCCATTTTCCAGGGTCTTTGCACGCAACCCCTGGATTCGCGTCTTGAGCTTGTCGAGACCCGCAAGGTCACTCACGAAAAGCGCTCCAAGGTTCGGTCGCCGGTCGCGTCACTGCGCCCGGCGCATCGCCGTCGCCGTCATGACCTCGCGGCCATCGCTGCCGAAGGCGGCCAGCGTCAGTTCGTCGCCCTCGGCGCGGCCGCGCAGGTGCAGCACCTCGCCGGCATAGGCGGGAGAGACGCCGCGAAAGGCAAGGCGCGCCAGCGCGTTCGGGCCGAGGTGGCGGGCGCAGAGGTCGAGCAAAAGCGTCGCGGTCAGCGGGCCGTGGACGACGAGGCCGCGATAGCCTTCGGACCCTTGCGCATAGGGCAGGTCATAATGGATGCGGTGGCTGTTGAAGGTCAGCGCCGAAAAGCGAAACAGCAACGGTGGCTGCGGCGTCAGGCTGCGTTGCCACGGCCAATCGGGCGCGTCCGCATCGGGGCCGGGCGCCGGCGCGGCGGGGGCGCCATCGCCGCGATAAACCAGCGACTGCGTCTCGGTGATTTTGTCGTCCCTGACGATCTTGGTCATCCCGTGGACGGCCTCGAAGTTCGATGCGCTCGCGACCGATCCCGCGCTGACGCAAATG
>JANNJH010000233.1:0-3772 GCA_031405775.1 Sphingomonadales bacterium
AGCCTAAGTCAGGATGACGCCTATTCCAAAGCGGAAAACGGTGGCTCGCCGAAGAGGCAGCTTTGAAATAGATGCAGGCGACCCCCCACAAGCCGCATAAGCCTAGCATGGGGAAGCCGAAGGAGTCTCAGTCCGATTGACGAGTGCGCCAGCGCATGAACGGGCTCGTCCGGTGCCGATTGCCGGACCTTGGCGGAACTATGGATGCCAGCGTTCGCCAGCATGACGACGTCGTTCGCTGTTTCTATCACGGGAAAAATCCCGCGCCCGACGAAACGCTTCGCAACAGTTGCGGCTTGTCGCCGGCGACCGTATCGACACGAAGTGCGCCGCTGGCTGATCCTGCTTTTCCCGATACTGGTGTCGGCCCCGGCCTCGGCGGCGCGGTTGACCGGCGTGTCGATGACGCCCGGCGTCGTGACGATCTCCGCCGACGCGCCGCCGGTGGTGGCGCACCAATTCGCGCTCGCTGGCCCTTACCGCCTGGTCATCGACTTGCCGGCCATGGTCGAAACGCCGCTGTTTGCCGATGGCGCCGGCAGCGTCACGCGGTTGCGCGCCGCGATGTTCTCGCCGGGGGTGGCGCGGCTGGTCATCGATCTTGCCGGGCCGCTCGAGGTCGTGTCGGCACGCACCAGCGCCCGCGGCCTGACCCTGGGCTTGCGGCGCATCGCCGACGTCGTGTTCGCTGAAAACGTCAAACGCGGGCGGCGGCCGTTGCCTTTGCTGTCGGACGGCGCGGTGACGCCGGCGATACCAGCGCCACCAGCGCCACCAGCGAAGGCGAGGACGCCGGTGACGGCAAAGCCAAGTGCCGATTTCAGCCTGCCGAGCGACATGTTCGCGCAAAGGCTCGCGACACCCCCGCCAACGGCGGCGCGGACTCCGGCGATCGCCCCGCCAGCCGCCACCGACACCCCCGCCAGCGCCCCGCCAACGCCCGTCGAAAATACATCGCTGCCGCCGCCGCGGCTTCGGGCTTACGGCATCAAGCCGCGCTCGGGCGGCCGACCGCTCGTGGTCATCGACGCCGGTCATGGCGGCAAGGATATCGGCGCCACCAGCATCAACGGCGGCCATGAAAAGGACGTGACGCTGGCCATCGCCCGCGCCACTGCCCGTCGCCTCGAACGCCGTGGAAAAGTCAGGGTAAAGCTGACCCGCGGCGACGATCGCTTCATCGCGCTCGGCGGCCGCGTCACCATCGCCCGGCTGGCGCGCGCCGACCTGTTCATCTCGATCCACGCCGATTCCGCCGCCAACGGCCTCGCCCGCGGCGCCAGCGTCTACACATTGTCCGCCATCGCCTCCGACGCCGTCGCCGCCAGACTCGCCGCCCGCGAAAACAAGTCCGACATCATCGGCGGCGTCAACCTGGGCCTCGAAGCACCCGAAGTCGGTGATATCATGATCGATTTGTCGCGGCGCGCGACCGGCAATGTCTCGGTGGCCTTTGCCGAGATCCTCCAGGACGCGCTGTCGAGCCGCATCAAGTTCCGCGGCGAATTCCACCGCTTCGCCGGTTTCCGCATCCTCAAGGCACCCGACGTACCTTCGGTGCTGATCGAGACCGGCTATGTCAGCAACAGCGACGACAGTGACCTGCTGTTCTCCGACGCCGGACGCAAACGCATCGCCGATGGCATCGCCGGCGCCATCGAACGTCATCTGCTTGGGGATTGAAGCGCTTCCCTCGCGCCGCCGCAACGGCTAGGGTCTATTTGGGCGGCCCCGGCCCGCGCCGTAAAAACGCCCTGTGGCCGGCCACCCAATGGAATTATCCTGAACGGGTGGCCGGCCAAGGGAGTCTGGGCGGCGCGGGCCGGGCCGCCGCCACGTAACAGCGGCAGGAGTTTGGAATTTCGATGCGGCGTTGGCGGATCTGGGCTGGAGCAGGACTGGCGCTGGCGACGGTGCTCGTCGCCGCGACGCTTTATTCGGCGACGCAGGGCCTTCCCAGCAAGGAAGAACTGGCGGAATTCGCGGTGGCGCTGCCGTCGACCGTCCGCGACATCGACGGCAACATCCTGACGACCTTCACGCGCGAAAAGCGCATCTATCTGATGTACCGGGAAATTTCGCCGAAATTGGTGCAGGCCTATATTTCGGCGGAAGACAAGAACTTCTTCCACCATGGCGGCCTCGATTATCTCGGCATCCTCGGCGCGGTTGTCACCAACGTCGAAGCACTGGCGACGGGAAAGCGCCCGGTTGGCGCCTCGACGATCACCCAGCAAGTCGCCAAAAGCCTGATCGGCAACGAAGTCACTTTGTCGCGCAAGCTGCGCGAGGCGATCCTGGCGCGCCGCATCGAGGCGGTCTTCACCAAGCAGCAGATCCTCGAACTCTATCTCAACCAGATTTTTCTTGGCCGGAATGCCTATGGCGTCGAAGCCGCGGCGCAGGCCTATTTCGGCAAGTCGGCGAGCCAGCTCGACCTGGCGCAAATGGCCTATCTCGCCATCCTGCCCAAGGCGCCGAGCACCTATAGCCCGGTCTCGCAGAACGCCCGCGCCCTGGCGCGCCGCGACTATGTTCTCGGGCAGATGGCGGCCAATGGCCACATCACCAAAGCTGAGCGGGCCGCCGCCTCCGCCGAGCCGCTGGTGGCGGTGCCCAACCGCTCGATCGCACGACCGCGCTCCTCCGACTATTTCGTCGAGGATGTGCGTCGCACCCTGATGGCCAAGTTCGGCGAGACCGAAATGGATGGCCGCAACAGCGTCTATGGCGGTGGCTTGTGGATACGCACGTCGGTGAACCCCAGGCTGCAGGTCGCGGCGGAACAGGCCATGCGCGACGGCTTCATGCGGTACGATCGCGGCCGGCCGTGGCGGGGAGCGGCGGCGCATATCGAGATCGGTGATGGCTGGCAGGGGCGCCTGCAATCGGCGGCCGTGGCAACCGGCTATGATAATTGGCAAAAGGCGGTCGTGCTGGCGAAGGACGGGCGCAATTCGAAACTCGGCTTCACCGATGGCAGCACCGGCACGATGCCGGGTTCGGCCGCTTTGCTGCCCTTGAAGGGCACGGCGCAAACCGCCGGCGAGGTTCTGCAGCCGGGCGATGTCATCCCGGTCGTCCGCTCGGGTGGTTATTATGCGCTGCGCCAGGCACCCGAGGTCTCGGGGGGCATGGTGGTGGAGGACCCGCACACCGGGCGCGTGCTGGCGTTGGTCGGTGGCTTTGACGCCAGGTCGCAAAGCTTCAACCGCGCGACCCAGGCCAAGCGCCAGCCGGGATCGACCTTCAAGCCGATCGTCTATGCGACGGCGATGGACAATGGCTTCACGCCGTCGTCGATCATTGTCGATGGGCCCTATTGCGTCTTCCAGACCCGCAGCCTGGGGCAGAAATGTTTCAAGAATTTCGGGAGACAGCGCAACGCCGGCGCGCAGACCTTGCGTTGGGGCCTCGAACAATCGCGCAACCTGATGACCGTCCGGCTCGCCAATAACGCCGGCATGGAAAAGATCGTGGCACAGGCCAAGGCGCTCGGTGTCGGCGACTATCAGCCGATGTTGTCGATCGCGCTCGGCGCCGGCGAGACGACGGTGATGCGGCTGACCAACGCCTATGCGCAGATTTTCAATGCCGGTCGCGAGTTGCAGCCGTCGCTGATCGACATGGTCCAGGATCGTGACGGCAAGGTCATCTGGCGCCGCGACAACCGCTCGTGCACAGGCTGCGAAATGCCCGACTGGAAGGGTGAGGCAATGCCGCGACCCGGCGGCAAACCGCGCCAGGTCATGGACCCGCGCACCGCCTATCA
>JANNJH010000234.1:0-3292 GCA_031405775.1 Sphingomonadales bacterium
CAGAACCCCGACGCGCAGGCCCAGATCGATGCGGTCCATGCCTCGCACCGGCTATCCTGCGATCCGGCGCATGCCGATTATATCCTGCAACCGCACGAGTTCTTCCGCGACCTGAGCTTCGACACCATCGCCCGCGCCGAATTTGTCGAAAGCCCGGTCGATTTCGCCATCGTCCACGCGCTGCCCAATCTGGGCTTCGGCCTGGGTCCGATCACCCTTCCGGAAAAATGCGCCGCCTTCCGCGACCGCTTTCCCGATCGGGTGCGCATCCTCGGCACGGTCGGCACGCCGATCGTCCAGTCGGCCATCGACGAGATCGAGCGCCAGCGCGACAGCTTCGCCATCGACGGCGTCAAGCTCTACCCGGCGTTCTTCTACGACGGCATCGGTAAGGGCTGGCGGCTTGATGGGGCCGATTGGGCAACGCCGTTCCTCGAACATTGCCGCCGTGTCGGGCTGACGCGCATCGCCGTCCACAAGGCGCTGTGGCTCGAACCGGCGCCGCGCTCGGCCTTTGACATCGACGATTTCGGCACGGCGCTCGACCGCTTCCCCGACATGAGCTTCGAGATGGTTCACGGCGGGGCGGCGTTCCTTGATGAAACCGTCGAGCTGATGAAGCGCCACGCCAATCTGTTCCTGACGCTGGAGACGGTGTTCACCTATGTGCTGACGCGGCCACGGGTGTTCGCGAAAATTCTCGGCCGGCTGGTCACCGAGGTTGGTTCGGACCGGCTGTTGTTCGCCAGCGGCAACAACCTCGCGCATCCGCGACCGCTGATCGAGGCTTTCGACGGCTACCAGTTTCCCGATGAATGGCAGGCCGAATTCGGCATCCGCCCGCTGACCGACGCCGACCGGCGCAACATCATGGGCCTTAACGTGCTGCGCCTCCACGGCCTTGCTGCCGGCGACGTCTTGGCGCGCACGGCAGACGATGCGTTCGCGCGGGCCCGGCGCGCCGGTGTGCCGGGGCCGTGGAGCGACCTGCGCCAATGAGCGCCGCTACCTTGGCTGCGATCCACGCCCGGCTGGCGACCATTCCCGAACCATGCAGCCTCGCCATGGGCAAGCCGACGACGATCGCCGACATGGGCCTCGTCGAAGCCGTAGCGCTGGCGGACGATGGGGCGGTGACGGTGACGCTGTGCCTGACCGATGCCGCCTGCGTGCATTTTCGCGCGATGCAGGCCTATATCCGTGACGAACTGATGGCGATCGACGGCATCACCGCCGTCGACGTTCGCCAGACGCTCGAAACACTGTGGACGCCCGACCGCGTGCGCGGCGCTGCGGCGTGACGCTGTCGCAAACCTATCCGGGCCTGCGCGTCATCGACCTCGCCACCAACATCGCCGGCCCGTTTGCTGCCATGATCCTCGGCGACATGGGCGCCGACGTCATCAAGATCGAGCGCGCGCCGCACGGCGACGACACCCGCAGCCTGCCGCCCCGGCACGACGGCGAGGCGACGGTGTTCCTCGCGGTCAATCGCAACAAGCGCAGCATCATGCTCGATTTCAAATCGGCCGCGGACCGCGAAACCTTGCTGCGGCTGGTCGAGACCGCCGACATCGTCATCGAAAGCTTCCCGCCCGGCGTCGGCGAGAAGCTCGGGCTGACGTTCGAGGCGTTTCGCGGCCGCAACCGCCGGGTGCTGGTCTGTTCGATCTCGGCGTTCGGCGACGGACCGATCGGCGCGGCGATGCCGGGGTACGACGCGCTGGTGCAGGCGGTCAGCGGGCTGATGAGCTTTACCGGCAGCGACGGCACGCCGACCGTCCGCATCGCGCCATCGGTGCTCGATCTGGGCACCGGCATGTGGGCGGCGATGGGGCTGATGGCGGCGCTGGCACGGCGCGGCCCAGGCGGTGACGGCGAGCATTTGCGGCCGGCCTTGATCGACACCGCCTTCACCCTGATGAACCACCAGCTGCTCGGCTATCTCGCCACCGGCGAGGTGCCCACCAAGCTCGGGTCGGGCGCACCGAGCGCCGCGCCCTATGGCGTATTCAGGGCCAGTGACGGCGAGATCCTCATTGCCACCGCAAGCGAAGCGCAGTTCCCGCGCCTGTGCGCGGCGCTGGGGCTCGGTGGGCTCGCCGACCGTACCGAGTTCGCGACCATCGCGGCACGGCTGATCAACCGGGCGGCGCTCGACGCGCGGATCGCGGTGCGGATCGCGACACGATCGGTTACCGATTGGCTCGACGTGCTCGGCCACGCCGGCATTTCGGCAGGCCGGGTCAACGACGTCGCCGAGGCGACGGCGCTGCCCGTCGTCGCCGAACGCCGGCTGTTCGTTTCGCCGGGCGATGCCCCGGACAGCCTTCCCCAGCTGCGCTTGCCAATCGATCCCGATGGCAGCAGCATCGGCCGCCGCCCGCCTCGACTCGACGAGCACGGCGCCGAGATCCGGGCGGAGATCGGCCTCTGCTAGAGTTTGATTAAGCTCCGCCGAGTCGGTGCCAGCCCGGCGGATACGCCGCGCTCGCCGCTCGCGTCGAATCAGGCAAGCACACATCGGGCGAGTGTGCCCAATGGTACACTCGCCGGGATTGCCGCGTCGTTCTCAAAGGCTTCCCCTTGGTTATCAAGGGGTTTTAACGGTTGGTGGAGCCTAACGGGATCGAACCGTTGACCTCTACAATGCCATCGTAGCGCTCTCCCAGCTGAGCTAAGGCCCCGAACCGTATCTCCACCCGTTGGGGCAGGTGAAGGAGCGGCGAGTTAGGACAAAGCCGCAGGCTGCGCAAGTGGTTTCGTTGCAATCCGTCGCCGGCGTTCGGAAAAATCCGACTGCCGCGCCTGGCGGACCTCAGCCTTCCTCGTCCTGGCCGCTGACGACAACGGCGCCAAGGTCGTCATCGTCGCCGAGGTCGACATCGGGCGCTTCGGCGTCCTCGGCGGCATCGATGTCGAGATCGTCGTCGCTCGTGGCACCATCGGCGCCTTCGGCCTGTGCCGGCTTGGCCTGTTCGAACGGCGTCGTCTGCTTCGACTTGAGCATCGGTTCCGGCATCCAGGCATAGCCACAGGCGATGCAGGTGACCGGCTCATCCTTCGCCAGATCGTAAAAGCGGGTATTGCACTTCGGGCAGGCACGCTTGGTGCCCCATTCAGCCTTGACCACAAGATTCTCCGTGACCGGGGGAGCGGGCGAAAGGGCCTCCCGGAAAGGCGGCGGCATTGCCACACGCCGCCGCCGCTGTCAAAGCGCCGGCCCATGAAGACCGATGCAACCCCCCTTTCGCTCAGCCTTTGCGCCGCAGCGCCGCTGGCCGGCACCGTC
>JANNJH010000235.1:0-8729 GCA_031405775.1 Sphingomonadales bacterium
ATCCTCATGGCCCGGCGTGTCGAGCAGGTTGAAGACCGTGCCGTGCCGCTCGAAGGTCATCACCGACGAGGTGACGGAGATGCCGCGCTGCTGTTCGATCTTCATCCAGTCCGATCGGGCGCGGCGGTTCTGGCCGCGCGCCCGCACTTCGCCGGCAGCGTGGATGGCGCCGCCGAACAGCAACAGCTTTTCGGTCAGCGTCGTCTTGCCGGCGTCGGGATGCGAGATGATCGCAAAGGTGCGGCGTTGCGCCGGAATGCTCATGGATGGCTGGTCGTGACGGTCATGGTCGCGGCGCAATGGCAGGCAAAACGTCTGCGCGCAATGGCAGGCAGCGCTGTCGCGCGTTGAACGACGGAGCGAAGCCGTAAAGCGGCGACGCGAGTCAGAACCCCCCTTCGCAGCAACCGGCAATTATAGTATCATGGCGCCATCAAGGAACTGACCCGAGGAACCCGCATTGCGCGTCAAGATGTCCGGAATTGGTGTCGCGCTCGCAGCAGTGCTCGGGATGACGCTGTCCGCATTTCCCGCCGCCGCCGGCAGCCTTTACGCCGTGCCGAAATACGCCGCGATCATGATCAACAGCGAAAACGGCGAAGTTCTGTATGCCCGCCAGGCCGATGCGCCGCGTTACCCGGCGTCGATCACCAAGGTGATGACGCTTTATATCGCGTTCGAGGAATTGCGCGCCGGCACTCTGCGCGAAAGCGACCGGATCCGCATCTCCAGCTTTGCCGCGGCGCAGCCGCCGTCGAAATTGGGGCTCAAGCCCGGCAGCACGATCAGCATCCGCGAGGCGATGGGCGTCATCGCGACGCGATCGGCGAATGACATCGCGGTGGCGCTGGCCGAACATATCTCGGGCAGCCAGGCCGCGTTCGCGGCGCGGATGACGCGCGAGGCGCGCCGGCTTGGCATGTCGCGAACGACATTCCTCAATGCCAGCGGTCTGCCCAGCGCCGGCCATTTGACGACGGCGCGTGATATCGCGACGCTTTCGCGCGCCGTGATCCGCGATTTCCCACGGCGCTACTCGATGTTTTCGCAGTCGTCGTTCGAATATGAAGGGCAACAAATCACCAGTCACAACCATCTGCTGCGCAGCGCGCGCGGCATCGACGGCATCAAGACCGGCTATACCAACGCCGCCGGCTTCACCCTGGCGGCTTCGGCGGCGCAGGACGGCGTGCGCTTGATCGCCGTTGTGCTCGGCGGTCCCAATCGCATGATGCGCGACAATAATGTCACCGAATTGCTCGATACCGGTTTCACTGTGCTGACCCGGCGCTCGCGCGGCGATAATACCACCGTTGCCGCCAATTTCGCCGAACCCGATGATCTTTCCGACGCCATCATGGACCGGCTGGCGAGCGAGGCGCCGGCTGCCGGCGGGCTGGTGATGAACATCGGCCCGGGCAGGGCAACGCAGCAGCGCCCCTTTCGTTGAGCGCGACGGCTTCGCGCGCGCGGCGCCCGGGATTTCCACGACTTTCGCACCGCGACGCTCCAGCGACGGCTTCGTGCGCGCGGCGCCCGGATCAGCCTTTCCCGAGATGGACGGCGCGATAATGCGTCCTGAGCGAAACCTTGTCGATCTTGCCCGAAGCGAGCTTGGGCAATTGCTCGGGGCTGATCCAGATCTGCGCCGGCACCTCGAACGCGGCAAGGTCGCCGGCAACGAAGTCGTGCAGCGCATCGGCTTCAAGCGCGGCGCCGGGCTTGGCATAGACGACGGCGCCGACAATCTCGCCAAGCCGGTCATCGGGCAAGCCGAAGACGCTGGCCTCGGCGACGGCGGGGTGGCCATAAAGCGCCGCTTCGACCGCCTGGCAGCTGATCTTCTCGCCGCCGCGGATGATGATGTCTTTCTTGCGGTCGACGATGAAAAGATAGCCGTCGGCGTCGAGATAGCCAAGGTCGCCTGACCGGAACCAGCCATCGCCGGGGAAGGCGGCGATCGTCGCTTCGGGGTTGTTCCAGTAACCGCGGCAATTGCACACCGAGCGGATGCAGACTTCGCCGACGTTTCCTGACTCCAGGCCGGCCCCGACCGGGCCGTCGCCGGCATCGATGCGCAATTCGACCAGTGGCGGCGAGGCGCGGCCGGTCGACGCCGGCTTGGCGCGGTAATTGTCGCGGAAATTGCCGGCACCGACGCCGTTGGTCTCGGTCAGGCCATAGCCCTGCACCGGGTGCTTGCCGGGAAAGGCGGCGGCGAGGCGTTCGACATGTTCGGGCGGCCGCGGCGCACCGCCGCTGCCGATATCGCCAAGGCTCGACAGGTCGTATTTGTCGCGGTCGGGATGCTGCATCAGTTCAAGGCTCATCGTCGGCACCCCGACGAAATAGGTGCAGCGTTCCTTCTCGATCAACCGCAGCGCCTCGCCGGCGTCCCATTTGGACATGATCACCAGCTTGCGGCCGACGGCGATCGAAACCAGCAGCACCGGCACCGCTCCGGTGACGTGGAACAGCGGCACATTGAGCAGCATGATGTGCTGTTCGGGCGGCTTTACCCCGGCGGCTTGCGACAATTGCAGCAGCGTCAGGCCGGAGACGAGAAAGTTCATGGCGCCCGAGACGATGCCGCGATGCGTCGATACCGCGCCCTTGGGGATGCCGGTCGAACCCGAAGTGTACATGATCGTCGCGTCGTCCTCGGGCGCGATTTCGGGCAGGAACCACAAGGCGTCGGGGGCGGCGGCGACTTCGTCCTCGACCCGCAGGAAACCGAGTTCGGCGGCGACCTCGGTCGAGGTGCGGACGGTCAGGACGACGGCGTGGCACTCGACGGTGGCGATCCGCCGGGCGCGTTCCTCATCGGCGATGACCAGCCGCGCACCCGAATCGCTCAGGCCATATTCCAGCTCCTCGGATGTCCACCAGGCATTCATCGGAATGGCGATGGCGCCGATGTGGAGCACGGCGATGAACGCCTCGATCCATTCGGGATAGTTGCGCATGGCGATGGCGACGCGGTCGCCCTTGGCGATGCCGTGCCGGTGCTGGAGCATCGCCGCCATTTTGAGGCCGCGCCGGTAGACATCGGCAAAGGTCAGCCGCTCGTCGCCAAAGACCAGGAATTCGCGCGGACCCTGGACCGCGAAGAAGAACGCGAAATATTCGCGCATCGTTGGTGGTGCCGCGGTGAACGCCGGCAGATTGACGCCGCGAACCGTGGCGGTGCCGGCCGCGAGCTGGCTGCCCGGCGCGGTGATCGCGGCGACGACGTTTTCGATGGCCGTATCAAGCGCGGACTTCATATACCCTCCCAAAGATGCCATCAGGCGAACGGTTGTCCCCGTTGCCTTGCCCAACATCAGAATGACATGAGCCGCGCCGTTTTCCAACGGGCAAGCGTGTTTGTTGGTGACTTTGCCTCAATAGTCCATCAGCCGCGCCCGGTCGCCTCGGAAGGCGATATCGCCAAAACTCTCCTGCGCGGCGCGGGCGCGCTTCATGCGCCCCAAGATCGGCCAAGTTCGACTCAACCACTGGCGTTCTTTCGTCGGGGCTTTATGGTGCCGCTTGCCGTTAACGGCAAGCAGGCAAAAGGCGCTGGATTTTGTTCGACGGACTTCAGATCGCGATCGATTTCGCCAATTTGCCGCTGCGACCGGAGGTCTTCACGATCCCGGCCTTCGAAGCATTGGGGCGCAGCCTCGGGCCGTTTTCGCTGCGCTGGTACAGCCTGTCGTATATCGCCGCGATCGTCTGCGGCTGGTGGCTGTTGTCGCGGATGATTAAGCTGCCCGGATCGCCGATGAGCGCCGAAAATGTCGATGATTTCATCACCTGGGCGACGCTGGGCGTCATCATCGGCGGGCGGCTCGGCTATGTGCTGTTCTACAATCGCGACGAGTATTTTGCCGATCCCTTGGCGATCCTGCGGATCTGGGATGGCGGCATGTCGTTCCACGGCGGCGCGCTGGGCGTCATCATCGGCGGTTTAGGCTTTGGCCTCGCCAACAAGATTTCGGGGCTGCGGGTGCTCGATTATGTCGCCGTCGTATCGCCATTGGGGCTCGGGCTCGGGCGGCTGGCGAACTTTGTCAACGCCGAACTTTGGGGCCGGCCGACGGGCAGCGACTGGGGGGTGATCTTCCCCAATGCCGGGCCGGAACCGCGTTACCCGTCGCAACTGTTCGAAGCCGGGCTGGAAGGCGCCGTGCTGCTGACCATCCTGACCGCGATGTTCTGGGGGACGCGGGCGCGTTATCGCCCCGGTTTGCTGTCGGGGGTGTTCGGGCTCGGTTATGGCGTGGCGCGTTTCATCGTCGAATTCTATCGCGAACCCGATCGCCAGCTGGGTTTCCTGTCGACTGGGCTGACCATGGGGCAGACGCTGTCGCTGCCGTTTATCCTTGTCGGGCTGCTGCTCATCGTGCTGGCGCTGCGCCGGCCGCCGACGCTTGCGCCCGCGTGAACCTGTTGCCGGCATTGCTGCGGGCGCGCATTTCAGCCGATGGCCCGCTGCGGCTCGATGCTTGGATGGCGGCGTGCAATGCGGCTTATTATGCATCGCGCGATCCGTTCGGGGCGGCGGGCGATTTCGTCACCGCGCCGGAAATCAGCCAGATGTTCGGGGAGATCATCGGCGGCTGGATCGTTGATTCGTGGGTGCGCGCGGGGGCCCCAAGGGCGCGGCTGGTCGAGCTGGGGCCGGGCCGTGGGACACTGATGGCCGATGCGCTGCGAGTCGCCGGGCGCTTGCCGGGCTTTGCCGAAAATGTGACCCTCGGCCTTGTCGAAACCAGCCCGCAATTGCGCGCCGCACAGGCCGGGCGGCTGGCGGCGAACTGGTTCGACAGCTTCGAAGCCATTCCCGACGACCTGCCGGTCATCGTCATCGCCAATGAATTCTTCGACGCGCTGCCGATCCGGCAGTTCCGGGGGGACGGGCAGGAACGCGCCGTCACCATCGCCGGCGACGGCTTTGCAGCGACGACGATCGCGGCGCCCGGCGTCGCCGCCGGCGAGACCTGCGAAGCCGCCGAGGCCATCGCCGCCGCCATCGGCGACCGGCTGCGCGCGCGCGGCGGCGCGGCGCTGTTCATCGATTATGGCTATGCCGGAACACGCGCGCTCGACAGCCTGCAGGCGGTGCGGCACCATGCGGCGGCCGACCCTTTCGCCAATCCCGGCGACAGCGACTTGACCGCGCATGTCGACTTTTCGGCGCTCGCTGGCGCGGCTGGCGCGGCTGGCGCGGCTGGCGCGGCTGGCGCGGCTGGGACGTTGCGCGTCTCCGGCCCGCTGCCACAAGGGCTGTGGCTCGGCCGCCTCGGCATCGAGGCGCGCGCGTCGGCGTTGAAGCGCCGCGCCACCGGGCGCCAAGCCGCCGCCATCGAAGCGGCGCTGGTGCGGCTGACGGCACCGACCGCGATGGGGTCGCTGTTCAAGGCGATGGCGCTGTCAGCCCCCGACTGGCCGGTGCCGGCGGGGTTTGACGCATGATCGCCTGTCGCGACGCCAACCAGGCCGATGCGGATATATTGGCGGTGTTGAATGATTGATATCGTCACCGCGCCCGGCCTTGGCGTGCCGCACGGCTTTATCGGCCGCCGGGGCGGGGTCTCGAGCGGCATCTTCGCCAGCCTCAATGTCGGGCTTGGCTCGTCCGACGCCCCCGAAGCAGTGCGCGAAAACCGCCGCCGCGCCGTCGAGGCCGTCGTCCCCGGCGCGGCGCTGGTGACGCTCCACCAGGTCCACAGCAATATCGTCGTGCCGGTCACAGCGGCGTGTCCGGACGCCGACCGCCGCCACGCCGACGCCATGGTCACCGCGACGCCCGGCCTGGCGCTCGGCATCCTGACGGCCGATTGCGCGCCGATCCTGCTGGCCGATACGCAAGCCGGCGTCATCGGCGCGGCGCATTCGGGGTGGAAGGGCGCGCTCCACGATATCGCCGGGGCGACGGTGGCGGCGATGGAAGCGCTCGGTGCCCGCCGCGAGCATATCGTCGCCGCCATCGGCCCCTGCATCGCGCGGGCCAGTTACGAAGTCGACGCCGCCTTCCGCGATCGCTTCCTGTCCGATGACGCGGCGCACGACGGCTTCTTCGCGCGCGGGCGGGCGGACAGGTTCCAGTTCGACCTCGAAGGCTTTGTCGCGATGCGGCTGGCAGCGGCCGGGGTACGGCACGTCGCGGCGCTGGGTATCGACACCTGTCCCGATGCCGACCGCTGGTTCAGCTATCGCCGCACGACGCACCGCTGCGAGCCGGATTACGGCCGGCAGATTTCGCTGATCGCGCTTTGAGCCGGTACATACGGGCGGTGCGCGGTTGCGCTGCCGTTGATATCGTCGGTAACAGGGAGAAACACGGGAGCTCATTTTTTTGTCGGTACTGCGTCTGCCACCACGCCCGGACTTGCGGCTTTCCGTCAGGACGATCGTCGGGGCTTTGACGCCAACGTCGCGGGCTATGCGCTGCGCGGTTGTCGGCGGCTGGCTTTTTGGCGGCGTCTTTACGGACGGCAATGCCGCGTTGGCGCAGGACGTGCTGGAGCAGATCGTCATCACCGCGCCGCGGAGCGGGACGCGCATATCGCCGCCGACCCAGCAATTAGGGCTGCAGGCGCTGCGTGACCGGCAGCCCAAGCTGCTGGCGGACATTTTCCGCACCATACCGGGCGTGTCATTGCGGCCAAATTCGCGCGGCGAAGCGATTGTTCGCGTCCGCGGCAGCGACGAGCGGCAGACGGCGATCTTCTTCGATGGCGCCCCGCTGACCGTGCCGTGGGATGGCCGCGTCGACATTGCCATGCTGCCCGCCGGGCTTATCGGCAATGTCACGGTCACCAAGGGCGCGGTTCCGATTGAATATGGCGCCAACGCCGTGGCGGGGGCAGTCGACCTGCAATCGCGGCGCGGCGCTGAGAACGGCGGCATCAGCGGCGATGCACACATCGGCATATTGGGATTTTTGACCCTGTCTTCGGTTTTGACCGCCGATATGGGCAGTGCCGATCTGACGCTATCGGGCAGTTACAGCGCGCGCGATGCCGAACCCGTCGCCAGCCGCTCGGCGTTGCCTTTCAGCCAGGACGACACCGGCGAACGGACCAATACCGATTTCCGGAATTTAACGTTGTTCGGGGCGGTGGGCGACACTTTTGGAAACACGGCAGTGCGCGCCTCGTTGCTCCACAGCAGCGGCGAACGCGGCATTGCGCCCGAAGCCCATCTCGACCCGGCGAAGACGACGCCGCGATACTGGCGCTATCCCGATGTGACGTTCACGCAGCTGAATTTGTCCGCGCAGCACCAACTGGCCGATACCACCAAGCTGCGCGTCGTCGCCTGGCGGCAGTGGTTCGAGCAACGCATCGATGCCTTTCGCAGCGATCGCTATGAAAATTTGCGCAGCCGCGAGGATGATGCGGACGATACGATCGGCATGCGTGCCACCCTCGCCCATAAAGCCGGCGGCGTCGCGCTGCGGTGGAGCGGCAGCGCCCAGCGCTCAACCCACACCCAGGTCGACACGGCGTTTCCAGTCGGCGTTGCCGGACCCCAGCTGCGCTACCGGCAAAATCTGTTCAGCACGGGCGTTGAAGCCGATGTCGGCCTTGCCGAGGCGCTGCACGCCACCTTGGGCATTGGCTATGATCGCGCCGTAACGCCGCTGACCGGCGACAAACCGCCGCAGTCAGGCGGCGACGCGCTGGTGGCGTCCGCCGCGGTGCGCTGGGATGCCGGCGAGCATTGGTCGCTGACGGTGTCGGGCGGCAAGCGCACGCGGTTCCCGTCGGCGCGCGAATATTTTGGCGAAGCGCTGGGACGCTTCCTGATCAATCCTGATTTGCGTCAGGAAACTGCCTGGCTGGCGGACGCGGAGCTTGCATGGACCCAAGGCCCGCACCGATTGACGGTCACGCCGTTTTTCCAGCGCAATACCGATACGCTGGCGCAGCGCGCCGTAAGGGTGGGCGGGCAATCGCTGCGCCAGCGCTATAATCTCAAGGGGTCGGCGGTGTACGGCATCGATGTCTATGGTGCGTTTCGGTTGCGCCCGCGCTTGTTGCTGGAAGCAGGCGGTTCGTTTTTGCGCGCGCGCGCCGATGCGGAAGCCGGATTGCCGCAACGCAAACTGCCGCAGCGCCCTGGTCACGAGCTTGTTGTCGCGCTCGATTGGGCGGCGCTGGGCGGGCTTGATCTGCGTGCCGAACTGCGCCGCACCGGCACCGCGGTTGATCTTGATGGCGCGGGCGGCCTTGCGCAACTTCCGGCATCCACCGAAATTAATCTGCGCAGCCGGATCACAGTGGCGCGATTGCGCAACGCACAGCAGATAAAGCTGCTGGCCGCCGCCGACAATGTGACGAACGCCGTCATCACGCCGCAGCTTGGTTTACCGCTCGGCGGCCGGGTTTTTCGTATCGGCATCGCCCTGGAATGACAGATTGAACGGCTGACCGCGATTTCCGACTTTTCATCGCCCGGCAGGTCGGCTAGCTTTTTCCGGGAACGAGCTGCGACCGGAGTTGAAATGAAATATTTGCAGGCAATCCGTAACATCCTTTTGGTGTCCTCCGGCCTGGCCGCGCCGCTGGCCCTTGCCGCTGAACCGGCTGTGCCGACAGTTGCAGCGGTCGAACAATCGTCCGACTGGGTCCAGTTGCCCCTGAGCGTCTCGAAGGAAACGCTGGACAAAGTCTTCGCGATGCCGCCCGTCGAGACGGCAGCGGATTTCACCTTCTCCGTCCTCGTGCCGCCCAAGG
>JANNJH010000236.1:0-2055 GCA_031405775.1 Sphingomonadales bacterium
ATGGCAGCACGAGCTGGGACGGGGTGCGCAACAACCAGGCGGCACAATATCTGCGGGCGATGAAGACCGGGGAGGACGTGTTCTTCTATCATTCCAACGAGGGCCTGGAAGTCGTCGGGATCGCCAGGATCGCCGGCGAGCATTTCATCGATCCGACCGACCCCAAGGGGCGGTTTCCGGCGGTTACCGTGGCGCCGGTGCGGTTGTTGAAAAAACCCGTCACGCTGGCGGCGATGAAGGCCGAGCCGAAACTGGCGGGGATGGCGATGTTCCGGCAGTTCCGGCTCTCGGTCGCCCCGGTCGCCGATGACGAATGGGCCACCATCCTCGCCATGGCGGAAGCCTGATCGATCCCTCGGCGCTGCCGGGCTTGACGCGCTGGGCAAGCCCGAGGCAAGCCGCTATTCGATAACCGGTTTTCGCAATGGGAAAGTGCGCATGGAGCCGAAACTTTCGGTCGAGGCGATAGCGCGCGGTGTGACGCGGTGCCGTTGACGCCTTCCCACCTCGATGTCGACGCGAACCGGCTCGTCCAGACCCTGGATACCGGCGCCGATTGGGCGTGTCGTCTCGGTCGGCACGGCGATGCGGCGGCGTTGGTCGCGGCCAATGGCGACATCACCAGCTATCGCCAATTACTCGCGAGCGCCGATGCTTTCGCGGCGCAGCTGGCCCGCGCCGATGCTTTCGCGGCGCAACTAGAAGCGCCGGCCGACGGCCGGCGATCGCTGGTGGCTTTGCTGGTGCGCAACGACAGCGCCAGTATCGCAGCCTATGTCGGTTGCCTGCGCGCCGGGCACCCGGTGATCCTTCTCGATGCCGATGGCGACACGGCGCGGATCATCGAGGATTTCGCACCCGATGTGGTCGCCTGTCCCGGCGAGAACCGCATTGTCTTCCAGCCTGTCGCGACCGATGCCGCGCTGCATCCCGACGTGGCGTTGCTGCTGACGACGTCGGGATCGACCGGCAGCCCCAAGCTGGTGCGGCTTTCGGCCGGCGCCGTGGCAGCCAATGCGGCGGCGATCATCGACTATCTGGGAATAAGCGCCGACGATCGTGCCATCACGACACTGGCGATTCACTACAGCTTCGGCATGTCGGTGCTGAATTCGCACCTGATGGCCGGGGCGGCGATTATTGTCACTGATCTTTCGGTGACGCATCCCGACTTTGCCGCTTTGCTGGCGGACTTGCGGCCGACGTCACTTTCCGGGGTGCCCTATGTCTATGAATTGCTCGAACGCACCGGGCTCGAGGACCGGCTGCCGGACAGCATCCGGACGCTGACCCAGGCCGGGGGGCGCTTGCCGGCGGCGAAGGTCCGCGCGCTTTCCGAACGCGGCGCGCAGCAGGGATTCCGCTTTTTCGCCATGTACGGCCAGACCGAGGCGGCGCCGCGGATGGCGTGGCTGCCGCCCGAACTCGCCGCCGAATATCCCGATTGCATCGGCCAGGCGATTCCGGGCGGCGCCTTTGACCTGATCGATGACAGCGGTGCCCGCATTGCTGCCGCCGAAACGCCGGGGGAACTGGTTTATCGCGGCCCCAATGTCATGATGGGCTATGCGATGTCGCGCGCCGACCTGTCGCGCGGCAGCGAGCTTTTGGAATTGCACACCGGCGATATCGCCGTGCGCAACGCCGCCGGCCTGTATCGCATCGTCGGCCGCGCCAGCCGCTTTGCCAAGATCGCCGGTTTGCGGATCGGTTTCGACGACATCGAGGCGCTGCTGCGGGGTGCCGGGCATGAAGCCGTGGTCAGCGGCGACGATGCGCTGGTCACCGCGCATGTCGAGGCCGCCACCGAACCCGAAGCGCGCGATTGCCTCCAGGCACTGGTCGCCGAGCGGGCGCATATTCCCGAGGCCGCGGTTGCCATCGTTTCGGGGCCGGTGCCGCGTCTGGCGACCGGCAAGGTCGATTATGCCGCGATCCGCCGGGCGGGCGCGGCGCAGGCCGAGGCGCGGGCGGCGGCGGCGGCGATCGGCGTTCACCCGATCCTTGGCGGTTTCCGGCGCGCCTTCAACCGACCGGGACTGGGGGATCACGAAA
>JANNJH010000237.1:0-5399 GCA_031405775.1 Sphingomonadales bacterium
GACCAGCAGCTTGCGGGCCAGGGCTACAATCCCGACTCGCCTTTGCCGGCTGTTCCCCTTGGCGAAGCGCCGCAGATACCATTGGCTGAGCTGACTGTCCGGCTGGAAGTGCAGCCACCACCAGGCGATCTCCACGGCCATCCACCGCATTCGGTGGTTCCCCGCTTTGCTGATTCCTTGCTCGTGCCGCAAGTCGCCGCTGGAGTAAGGCGTGGGGGCCAGGCCCGCGAGCGAACCGACTTCGCGGCGATTCTTGAAGTTCCGCCAGCCGAAGAATTCATGCACGTACAGCCAGGCGCTGTTGACGCCAATGCCGCGCAGCCCCAGAAGTTGCCGCACTTTCCGCAGCGCGGGTGAATCTTTGGTCTGCGCCGACGACTTGGCGGTTCCAGGCATGGGGGTTGCCGGCGGCGACGCGGCTGAAGCGTTCGCCCAGTTCCGCCAGGCCGTCGCGGTGTTCGGCGACGGTCAGGCCCAGCCGTGCCCGTGAGGCGCTTTCCATGATGGCGTAAAGCCCGACCGGCATCTGCATCCCGGCGCGGATTTCCGCCGGATGGCGCAGTTCATCCTTGGGCGACAGATAGATGTCGGGCGTATCGTCCTGATCGCGCTGGCCGGGTGTCGCCCGGGCGATCTGGGCGCGCAACAGCCGGTAGCCGGCGTCGGCACCGCTGACGAGCGCGGTGTGCGCCTCGCCGCGCGCGATGCGGGCGCAGGCCTCGCCGATCAACGTTTGTTGCAGCACGCCGACGCTGGCGAGGACGGTCGTCGGCCGATCGGCACCGATGGCGCGGCCGATTTCGCCGGCGGGGTTGCGATAGGTCCAGCGGCCGCGCGGCACGGCGATGAATTGCGTGCCGGCCAGGATCCCCGGTGCGCCCCTGTCGGCGCCACCGGCGGCAACAGCCTCCAGCATCAGGTCGATCGGTTCGAGCGCGCGTTCGAAATCCGCCTCGCGCCGCGTGGCGGTGCCGATGCCGACAAGGACGGGCGTGTTTGCCGGGATGGTCATGCCCTGACGAGAGATAGCGATAGCGCAGCGGCGCCATCGACGATCGCGCGTTGATCGGCCGATGCGGCAAAGCTGCGGCGCAGGATGGACATCGTCGTGGGCCTAACCTGCGGCGAGGAAGGCGGGCGCGGACGACATTGTTCCACCCGCTGCGGCCACGGCAGCCTCCAGATATTTGGCATAGGCCAGAACGTCGCGCTCGGCGCGGCGTCGCGCGGCATCGCCATCCTTTGCCTCGATGGCCTCGAGGATGCGCCGATGGGCGCGCGCCACCAACAGGCGCACGTCCTCCGAAGCGAAATTCTCGATCCGCGACGCTTCCACCATCAGCCAGGAAACCGAGGACGCCAGCGCGTGGAGCAATTCATTGTGGCTCGCGGCGGAAAGCGCCGTGTGCCAATTGGCGTTTTCTTCGAGAAAGCGCGGCACATCGGTCAGCGCGGCGGCGTCCATCACCGCCGAGATGCGGCGCAATTCGGCAAGGTCGTCGTCGGTGCGGTTGCGCGCCGCAAGATAGGCGACCATCGGTTCCAGCGCCTGCCGAACTTCGACGAGCGACCGCAGCGAGACCTGGCGGCCCTTGGCGAACAGGTTGATGTGGTTGGCGAGCAATTCGTCGGTCGGGCGCGCGACGACGGAGCCGCCATAGCGACCGGCGCGGGTGTTCACCAACCCCTGCGCCTCGAGGATACGCAATGTCTCGCGGATCGATCCGCGAGACAGCCC
Organism: Sphingomonadales bacterium; assembly: GCA_031405775.1. Classification (GTDB taxonomy): domain Bacteria; phylum Pseudomonadota; class Alphaproteobacteria; order Sphingomonadales; family Sphingomonadaceae; genus Sandarakinorhabdus. The sequence goes on from JANNJH010000237.1 coordinate 1,739, forward strand.
GGTCGCCAAGACCAGCTCGCGCTCGGTCGGCAGCGACGAACCCGGCGGATAGGCGCCGCTGAGGATTTGTTCCTGGAGTTTTTCGGCAAGCACGTCGCAGGATTTGGGAACCCGGATTTTGCCAAGGCCGTCGAGCATGGTTGGAGCAGCCACGGCCGCAGAATTCATGAAAATCAGCGTTGTCATGAAAAAATTCTAGTGATAATGTCGTCGTCAGTCAATTGTCGGACCATAGAAAATCCACAAGAGGTTCGACTCGGGAGTTTCGTCATAGCCGTGAATGCCGCCTTTCCGACATCTGAATCCCGGCGCGAGGGATTCCTGCCGCTTGCCGGAATCCGCGTGCTGGATTTCTCCAAGGTTCTCGCTGGCCCGCTGTGCACGCAATATCTCGCCGACATGGGCGCCGATGTCATCAAGGTGGAGCCCTGCCGTGGCGGCGACGACACCAGGATGTGGCCGCCGTTCGACAATGGCGACGGCACCATCTTCCTCGCCGTCAACCGCAACAAGCGCAGCCTCGCCATCGATCTGAAGTCGCCCGAGGGGCTTGCCATCGCGCTGCGGCTGGCGGCCCAATGCGATGTCGTCGTCGAAAGCTTTGGGCCTGGCGTCGCCGAGCGGCTGGGCATCGGCCATGAAGCGTTGAAAGCGATCAATCCGCGCCTCGTCTATTGCAGCATCTCGGGATACGGCACCCGCGGGCCGATGAAGGAGGGCAAGGGCTATGACCTGATCGCCCAGGCCTTTACCGGCATGCTGTCGATCACCGGTGAGCCCGGCGGGCCACCGGCGCGCAGCCCGTTCTCGCCCATCGACCAGGGCACCGGCCTGCATGCCGTGATCGGCATCATGGGGGCGTTGATGCAGCGTGGCCGGACTGGCGAGGGCATGAAGCTCGAAACCTCGCTGTTCGATACCGCGGTCGGCTTCCTTGGCTATTTCCTGCAAGGTTACTGGCAGCGTGGTACCGAGCCGGAGCGGCCGGGATCGGGGCATGAATCGCTGTGTCCCTACCAGTCATTCGAAACGGCGGACAAGCCGCTGATTCTCGGCGTCGCCAACGACGGGCTGTGGCGCAGTTTCTGCGATCTGGCCGGGATTCCGGCGCTGGCCGCCGATCCGCGGTTTGCCACCGGCGCCGACCGGGTGGCGAACCGCGCCGAAACCGTGGCGCTGGTCGCCAAGATCATGCGCACGCGGACGCGCAGTGACTGGCTGGCGATGCTCGAAGCGCGCGGCATTCCCTGTTCTCCGGTGCATACGCTGGGCGAACTGTCACAGCATCCGCAGACCGAGGCATCGGGCATGATCCTGCATTATCGCAGCGATGACGGCCGCGACCTGAAATCGGTGGCGTCGGCGTTGCGCGCCGACGGGCAGCGACCGCCGCTCCGCACGCGGCCGCCGCGCCTTGGGCAGCACAGCCGCGAGATCCTGTGCGGACTTGGCTTCAGCCCAGACGCGGTGCTCGAACTGGCACGCACGAAGGTGATTGTCGTTGGCGACGACGTTGCGTCAGCGGTGCCCGACCGTGTAAAAAGCAATCAGCACGATCCTTGGAGAGCGACATGAACATAGTCACGGACACGGCGATCGACGCCGAGGCGCTGCACCGGAAATATCGGGCCGAGCGCGACAAGCGGCTCCGCGCCGACGGCGTCGACCAATATGTCGCGGTTGCCGATCGCTTTGCCGATTATGCCGACGATCCGCATGTCGAGCCCGGCTTCACCCGCGCTGCGATCACCGAGGACGTCGATACCGTGGTGGTCGGCGGCGGCTTTTCGGGGCTGCTGGCGGCAAACGCCTTGCTGAAGGCTGGCGTTACTAATATCAAGGTCATCGAAAAAGCCGGCGACTTTGGTGGCACATGGTATTGGAATCGCTATCCAGGTTGCCAGTGTGACGTTGAATCATACACTTACCTGCCGCTCATCGAAGATTTCGGTGACATGCCGACCGATAAATATTCCCGGGCATCACATATCTTTGACCACGCCCGAAAAATCGCCAAATCGCTTGGCCTCTATGAAAAGAGCCTGCTTCAGACCGGCGTGACCGAAGTCCGCTGGGACGCGGCGATCGCGCGTTGGCTGGTCAAGACCGATCGCGGCGATGTCATCCGGGCGCGTTTCGTCGCCCTCGCCAGCGGCATCCTCAGCCGACCCAAGCTGCCGGGAATCCCCGGGTTCGAAACGTTCAAGGGCCACAGCTTCCACAGCTCGCGTTGGGACTATGCCTATACCGGCGGCCACGAACTTGGCGACCTGACCGGGCTGGCCGACAAGCGTGTGGCGATCATCGGCACCGGCGCCAGCGCCGCACAGGCGATTCCGCATCTGGGGGCCTTTGCCAAGCAGCTCTATGTCGTCCAACGTACGCCGGCGGCGCTCGACGAGCGCCGCAACAAGCCGACCGATCCGGCATGGTGGAATGGGCTGAAGCGCGGCTGGTGGGAACGCCGGGCTCGGAACTTCGAAGGCTTCCTGCTCGGCATCCCGCAGGAAGAGGATCTGATCCAGGATGGCTGGACCGAGGGCTGGGGCAAGTTTTCCGCCGCCGCCAAGTCGGCCGATACGCCGGAGGAACAGAATCGCCGTCGTCAGCTCGCCGATTATGAAAAGATGAATTCGATCCGGGCACGCATCGATTCCGTCGTCAGCGATCCGGTGACGGCGGAGGCGCTGAAGCCGTATTTCAACTGGATGTGCAAGCGGCCGCTGTTCGTCGATGGCTTTTACGAGACCTTCAACCGCCCGAATGTCACCTTGATCGACACCCAGGGCAAGGGTCTCGACCGCATTACCGAAAATGCCATCGTCTATGATGGCAAGGAATATCCGGTCGATTGCATCATCTACGCCTCGGGCTTTGAAGTGGCGGCGCCGGCCGACCGCACCGGTGGCTTTGAACTGGTCGGCGTCGGCGGTCAGCCGCTGGCCGACTATTGGCGCGATGGCCTCAAATCGCTGCATGGCATGATGGTGCACGGATTTCCCAACATGGGCATCATCAACGGCCTTAAGCAGGCATCGATCACCTGGAATATCACCTTCATGATGCGCAAGCAGAGCGAGCATTTCGCCGCGATCGTCAAGCGTTGCCTTGAGAGCAACGTCGCGCTGTTCGACGTCAAGCCGGCCGCCGAGCAGGATTGGTTGAAGACGCTGCGGGAGAAACACAGCATCGACGAGGAATTCCTGCGCGATTGCACGCCTGGCTATTACAATGATGAAGGCAAGGACCCGAGAAAGTCGATCTGGGCCAGCAGCTATGGCGGCGGCCCGTTCGAATACATGCAGATCCTCGACGATTGGCGCGAAAACGGCTTCCTCAACGACCTTGAATTCACAAGTCTTGACGCGGGAACGACCCGGGCGGACGCAGCCGTCGGCGGATAAACCCTGCCCCAATCTGTTGTCCGCCACCAAGCGCCCGGCCTTACGCGCCGGGGGTGGTGACCGCGAAGTGAAGCTGACGTCGGGGGTACTTCGGGACTCTCGTCATTCCGCGGCGCAAACCGGCAGCGTCGCCGACACAAGCGGTTGCCGCATCGACTGGACCGAGGACCAGTCGATGCGGCCACGACATCGGCCCGGACCGCGTCATAAAGCCACCACTGGAATCTCTAAGTGGAGTCGCACCGGCCCGCTCCCCC
>JANNJH010000238.1:0-1966 GCA_031405775.1 Sphingomonadales bacterium
ATTGAGCGGGTGGCCGGGGCTTTCGGCACAGGCGAGATGGCTGTGCAGCGTGTCGAGGGCGAGACCGTCGAGCAGCCCCGACAGCGCTTGCGCCGGGCTGAGGCCGAGGCGGTTGATTCCGGTGTCGACCATGACGTCGCAGCATCGGCCCGAGGGTTTCCATGCCGCCACTTGTGCTGCGGTGACCAGCACCGGGACGGCGCGGGAGGCCAGCGCCATCGGCATTTCGGCCGGCCCGGCGCCGTGGAGGACGGCGACGCGGACATTGTCCGGGAGCGGCCCGAGCGCCGCGGCCTCGTGCCAGTGCGCAACGAACAGCTCGCGGCAGCCGGCGGCGACCAGCGCATCGGCGACGGCGCGGGCGCCAAGGCCATAGCCGTCGGCCTTGATCGCGGCGCCGCAATCGGCGGCGCCGCTGGCGCGTGCGAAGACGCGCCAGTTCGCCACCAGCGCGGCGGTATCGACGGTCAGGCGGGCGTTGGGCGGCGGCGCATGCATTGCGGCGCCACGCTTAGCGGGACGCCGCGCGCCTGTCACCTTGGCGGGCGAGACGAGGTGATCTTGTCCCGGGGCGGGACGGGGCGATCTTGCGCTGCGGCAGGGCGATGCGATATTCATGGGAACGAAAGCCACTTGGCTGTAAAAGGCCCGGATGGCGCACAACCGCCATTGGAATTTGAGACGATGATTCGAAGTTTTGCCGCAACCTTGCTGATCTCGCTGGCGCTCGTCGGCGGCGCCGCCGTGACGCTTGTTGGCGCCGCCGCGCCGGCGCTGGCGCAGGTCCAGCGGCCGGATACCGAATTCTGCGCGAAAATGCGGGCGAAGGACCCCGGCGGCATCTGCATGCCCAAGGGTGAATATGTGACGGCGGAGAAGGTCTATTTCCCCGACGGCAGGATCGTCAACCGCACGACCGGCGGCTGAGTTCCAACGCCGTCCCCGTTGGACGCTGCGCGTCGCCTGACGGCGGTGAGGAGGGGGTTCTCCTAATCGAACAGTGAACTGACCGAGCTTTCCTCGCTCGTCCGCCGCATGGCTTCGGCGAGCAGCGGCGCGATGGTGATGCGGCGGATCTTCCTGGCGTCGCGCACGGCGGCGACCGAGGCGATCGAATCGGTGATGACGAGTTCGGTCAGCGCCGACCCATCGACGCGCGCCACGGCGCCGCCCGACAGCACGCCATGGGTGACATAGGCGGTGGCGCCGGTGGCGCCGGCCTGGAGCAGCGCGGCGGCGGCGTTGCACAGGGTGCCGGCCGAATCGACGATATCGTCGACAAGCACGCACATCTTGCCGCGGACATCGCCGATGATGTTCATGACTTCGGATTCGCCGGCGCGTTCGCGGCGCTTGTCGACGATGGCCAGCGGGGCGTTGCCGAGCCGCTTGGCCAGCGCCCGGGCGCGGACGACGCCGCCGACATCGGGGGAGACGACGACGAGATCCTGCCGGGAAAGGCGCGATTCGATATCGGCGGCGATCACCGGCGCGGCATAAAGTTTGTCGGTGGGGATATCGATGAAGCCCTGGATCTGCCCGGCATTGAGATCGACCGACAGGACGCGGTCGGCGCCGGCCTTGGTGATCAGATTGGCGACCAGTTTCGCCGAGATCGGCGTGCGCGGGCCGGGCTTGCGGTCCTGCCGGGCATAGCCGAAATAGGGCACGACGGCGGTGATGCGGCGGGCCGAGGCGCGGCGCAGAGCGTCGATGCAGATCAGCAATTCCATCAGATTGTCGTTGGCCGGCGCCGCGGTCGGCTGGACGACGAAGACATCCTCGCCGCGGACATTTTCGTGGATCTCGACGAAAATCTCCTCATCGGCGAAGCGCCGCACCGACGCGCTGGTCAGCTTCAGGTCGAGATATTGGGCGATCGCCAGCGCCAATTCGGGATTGCCGTTGCCGGCGAGAATTTTCATGGGTTGGATCGTGCCCTTCAAGGTCCGCACGGCCATAGCCG
>JANNJH010000239.1:0-1900 GCA_031405775.1 Sphingomonadales bacterium
GACGAGATCGCGATCGAGGAAGCAGTGCGGCTCAAGGAACAGGGCGTGGCGAGCGAGATTATCGCGGTCTCGATCGGCCCGGCCAAGGCGGCCGAAACGCTGCGCACCGCGCTGGCGATGGGCGCCGATCGCGGCATCCTCGTCACCACCGAAGCCGGCACCGAATCGCTCGCCGTCGCCAAGATTCTCGCCAAGATCGCCGCCGAAGAACAGCCCGGCCTGATCATCCTCGGCAAGCAGGCGATCGATGACGACGCCAACCAGACCGGACAAATGCTGGCCGGCCTGCTCGGCTGGCCGCAGGGCACCTTCGCATCGAAGGTGTTGCCCGACGGCGACCGTGTCCATGTGACGCGCGAAGTCGATGGTGGCCTTGAAACGGTGGACCTCAAGCTGCCGGCGGTCGTCACCACCGATCTTCGCCTCAACGAGCCGCGCTATGCGTCGCTGCCCAACATCATGAAGGCCAAGTCCAAGCCGATCGCGCAAAAGACCCCGGCCGATTACGGCGTCGATGTGACGCCGCGCCTGACCGTCCTCAAGGTCGTCGAGCCCGGCAAGCGCCAGGCCGGCATCAAGGTCAAGACGGTCGACGAACTGGTTGAAAAGCTCAAAGCCATGGGAGCTGTCGCATGAGCGTTCTTGTCCTCGCCGAACATGACAATATCGTCCTCAAGGACGCAACGCTCGCCGCCGTCACAGCCGCCGGGCAATTGGGCGGCGACGTCCATCTGCTCGTCGCCGGTTCGGGCGCGCAAGGCGTTGCCGATGCCGCCGCCAAGGTTGCCGGTGTCGCCAAGGTGCTGCTCGCCGACGATCCGGCCTATGCCAATGCGCTCGCCGAAAATCTGGCGCCCCTGATCACCGGGCTGATGGCGGGTTATGATGCGTTCGTTGCCCCAGCGACGACGCGCGGCAAGAATGTCGCGCCGCGCGTTGCCGCCGCACTGGATGTCGCGCAGATTTCGGAAATCCTCTCGGTCGAAGGCCCCGATACCTTCACCCGGCCGATCTATGCCGGCAACGCCATCGCCACGGTGAAGTCGTCCGATGCCAAGAAGGTCATCACCGTTCGCGGCACCGCCTTTGCCAAGGCCGACACCAGCGGCGGCTCGGCAAGCATCGAAGCCGTCGCCGGCGCAGGGGACGCCGGCCTGTCGAAGTTCGAAGGCGCCGAGCTGACCAAGTCGGCGCGGCCCGAGCTCACCGCCGCCAAGGTCATCGTCTCGGGCGGCCGCGCGCTGGGGTCGAGCGAAAAGTTCCACGAATATATCGATCCGCTCGCCGACAAGCTTGGCGCCGCCGTCGGTGCCTCGCGCGCTGCCGTGGATGCCGGCTATGCGCCGAACGATTATCAGGTCGGCCAGACCGGCAAGATCGTCGCGCCGGAACTTTATGTCGCAGTCGGCATCTCGGGCGCCATCCAGCATCTGGCCGGCATGAAGGACAGCAAGATCATCGTCGCCATCAACAAGGACGAGGAAGCCCCGATTTTCCAGGTGGCGGACGTCGGCCTGGTAGGCGACCTGTTCACGCTGGTGCCCGAACTGACCAGCAAGCTGTAACGATCGGCGGCGGGGCGAAAGTGTCGGTGGGCTTTACACTTTCGGGCACCGTGACGCGCGGCCGGCCGGCATTCCCGAGCCGCAGAGTTGGGTGATGCTGATCGCCGGTTTCGGTCTCGTCGGCGCTTCGATGCGCCGCCGCAAGGTCGCTGCCGCCAACGCCTGATCGGTCTGAAAAATGGCCCCCGCGCCAGCCGGCGCGGGGGCCATTTTCATGTCTGGCGCGGATCAGCGAAGCTGAATCGAACTCCCGAGCAGCGCTTGCCGCTCGACAAATTCCCCGTCGCGCCGAATGGCGCATCTTGGTGCATAGCCAAAGCGCCCGGCGCCCGCCC
>JANNJH010000240.1:0-6299 GCA_031405775.1 Sphingomonadales bacterium
ATACAACAATGCTGGTGAGAGCATCTGCATATCGGGAACATGGGCTTTACGACGTTTCGTGGGAAATTGCCATGGACTATGATTGACGAAGGCTCCGTTGGGAATGCCGAACGGCCCCGGCGCGGCCGGCGAACGTGTACCGTTCTGAACCCCGATGGACGCAGCGGTAAACGCCGCCAGCGGGCTTGCGGGATTGATGGCGGCGACGGCGGTGGCGTTGCCATGATCGCGGTAGAGCGAAAAGTCGCCGGTGAGGGTGACGGTCAGCGGCCTGCTTGCTGGAGACCATTTCGCCGTGGCGCGGAAGAAATAAGCGGCTTCGACGTCGCCCTGGGCAATGCCCGACGTGAGGTTGGGGAAATAGCCGTCATGCTCGTTGTAACGACCAGCGAAACGCACGGCGAACTCGTCGCCGAGCGGCACATTGACCATGCCTTCAATCTGGCGCGACCGGTAGTTGCCGACGCCGACCTTGGCGCTGGCTTCGAACTTGTCGCTCGGCTGGTTGCTGGTGAGGTTGAGCGCGCCGCCAGTGGTGTTGCGGCCGAACAGCGTGCCCTGCGGGCCGCGCAGCACTTCGGCGCTGGCCATGTCGAGGAAGCCGAGGTTGCCGACGATCGGGCGGGCGACATAGACGCCATCGATATAGATGCCGACCGACGAATCCGACAGCGAGTTCGGGCTGTTCTGGGCCTGGCCGCGAATGGCGAGATAGACGATCGATGCCGGGCCGGTGCCGCCGGTGCTGATCGTCAGGCTTGGCGCCGTGCGGGCGAGATCGGTGACTTCGAGCACCTGCCTGGAGGCCAGCGCCTCGCTGTTGAGCGCGGTGACGGCGACCGGGACGGTCTGCAAATTCTCCGCCGCCTTGCGCGCCGTGACGATGATTTCCTCAAGCCCGGAGGTCTGGGCGGCGGGTGCCGCCGGGGTTTGTGCCAGGGCCGGTGTCGCGGCAAGGCCGATGCACAGGCTGAGCGCCGTCGTCGAGATCAGGTATTTCCGTGTCGTCATGGTGGTCCTCCCCATTTTTCTTATGCCGGCGTCATGTGTCAGCCGGGCCTGCCTGTCCACCCTATCAACGGGTAGGTCGGAATTCGAAATGCCGCCCATTTTGTGTCATTTGGGGAACAGTCCGGAAACGATCGTTTTCTGAAGGGGGTCGCGGAAGGATTCGGCGATGCCGCGACCGCGAATTCGCGGGTGTGCCTTGACTTGCCGGAAGAAAGCACACCCTCACCCGGGCCGCCGCCAGAGCGGATGCGACCTCCGTCGCTGGCGCGGCGTCTCTCCCCTCTCCCGCAAGCGGGAGAGGGGGCGTGTTCCAATCGCATCGCCGGATAATGCATAAGGCTTGACTTGATGCACTGTGCGTTCAATCCTTGGGCGGCCGCGAACAATCGCGGCGAAGGCAGGAAGCGCGGATGAAGGTCTCGTATCTCGGCATGACGTCGTATGAAGGCCCGGCGCCGGGGTTAGACACCTGGCCGGCGCCGCCGCGCTATTGCCTGCCCGAGGTGGCGCGCTATTCGATGGATCGCTGCCTCGACCTTTGCGTGCTCGCCGAAAGCCTTGGTTTCGACTGGGTGTCGCTGTCGGAGCATCATTACGCGCCGTACATGATGACGCCGAACCCGGTGGTGATGGCCGCGGCATTGACGCAGCGGGTCAAGCGCGCCCGAATCGCCTTGCTGGGTCCATTGGTGCCGCTGAGCAATCCGGTCCGCCTCGCCGAGGAGCTGTCGATGCTCGATACCCTCAGCCACGGCCGGCTGACCGTGCTGTTCCTGCGCGGCACGCCGAACGAGCATGGCACTTATGACACGCCGTCCGAGGCGACGCGCGCCATGACGCAGGAGGGCATCGACCTGGTCCGCAAGGCCTGGACCGAGGACGAACCCTTTGCCTGGAAGGGCGAGCATTATGATTTCAGCACGATCTCGGTGTGGCCGCGGGTCCAGCAGCAGCCGCATCCGCCGATCTATGGTTCGGGCAATTCGGAGGAATCGATCGTCTTTGCGGCAACGCGGCGGATGGGAATCGCCTTTTCCTTCGCGCCGCCCGAAGTCGTGCGCGACTGGATCGCGCTTTATCGCCGCGAATGCGCCCGCGCCGGCTGGGAACCGACGCCCGATCATGTGATCTATCGCGGCCTTTGCTATCTGGCGGCGACCGATGCGCAGGCGCAAGCCGAGGCCGGGGCGTTTTTCGGCGCGCGGCTTGCCGAACAGTCGAAGCTGACGTCCAAGACGCTCGGCGGCCCGCCGGTGGTGCCGCTGATCCTCACGCCGTATTTTCTCGGGGGGCCAGAAACGCTGATCGAGCGGTTTGCGGCTTTGCGCGATTGCGGGGTGGGGGTCGTTGATATGGCGTGGGTGATCGGCAGCCATGACCAGCAAGTCACAGCGCTCAACCTGTTCGCGACCGCGGTGCTGCCGACGCTGAAATCATGGGACCAGACGCAGTTTCCGGTTGCCGGCGGGGTGTCGGTCGCCGCCTGAAGGGGCGCAAAGGGGGAGGCCTGATCGATGTGGCGCTTGACGATCCTGCTGGTGCGCGATGCGGCGGTGGCGGCGGCGGCATTTACGCCCCGGTTGCTGGAAACTTTCGTGCCGGCGTTGCTGGACGCGATTGGCGGCGACCCGAGGCTGCGCCGGCTGATCGCCAACATTCGCCCCCCAGATCTGGAGTCGGCGGTCGCCGCGATGTTCCCGGCGCGTTTTGACGGGCTGCTCGAGATGTGGTTCGAGACGCAGGCGGATGCGGAGGCGGTATCGCGGTTGCTCGCCGGCTCGGCTGCCTGCCGGGCGGCGGCGCGAGGGTTGATCGATGGCGGGCGCGGCATCGCCTGGCTTGCGGAGGTGTTCCCGATCAAGGCCGAGATCGGCGTGACGCGGATCAAGTTCATGGCCGGCGGCGAGGTGGCGCCGGGGTGGACGGTCGATGCGGCGCAACGCTATTGGCGCGATGTGCATCCCGTCATCGCCCAGACGGTGCCCGAGGTGTGGGGGCGGCTGGCGCGCTATACCCAGTTCCACGGCTGCGATGCCCCCGGATTGGCGGTCGGCGATTGGCTGGCGCGGGTGCGGTTCGTGCCCCTGTGCGCCGAGATGGGCTTTGCCCGCGCACGGGATTTCGTGCTGACCTATACGGGCGCGGATTATCTGCGAATTGTTCGCCCCGACGAGGAGAAATTCTCGCGGCCGGGGGAAATGCTGGCTTTTGTCAGTGGCGAGGAGCGTGATTTGCTCGGGCGTGCGGCTTGAACATCCATTTTACCAAAGATAGTGCATAACGCATGGAAGACACGAGCATCACCGGGCGCGCCTATCGTATCTTGCGCGCCGAACTGATCTCCTGTCGCCTCAAGCCGGGGGCGCGGCTCAATATCTCGTCGTTGCAAACCAAGCTGTCGCTGAGCCAGGCGGCGGTGCGCGAAGCCCTGTCGCGGCTGACCGCCGAAGGGCTGGTCGAGATCGAGCGGCATCGCGGCTTTCGGGTCTCGCAAGTCTCGATGGGCGGATTTCGCGAATTGACCCAGGCCTGCCTGACCGTCGAGCTGCCGTGCATCCGTTCGTCGATCGTCAACGGCGACATCGAATGGGAACTGGGGCTGGTCTCGGCCTTCCATCGCGCCTCGCGCACGCTCGAACTGGTGGTCGCCGGCAAGGAAGATATCGACGCTTATTATAATGAGCGCCGGGCTTTTTATGAAGCGTTGCTCGCGGCCTGTGACAATAGTTGGCTTTTGTGGTCGTGGCGGCTGCTTTACACGCAAAATACCCGCTATCGGCACATGTATATGCCGCTCGCCAAGTTCGAGCGCGAACTGACGCCGCATCACGCGGCGTTTTTGCAGGCGGTGCTGGCGCGCGATGTCGAAAAGGCCGTGAGCATCGGGATGGAGAATTACGAACGGCTGATGCAGTTCATCGAAGCCCAGACCGTGGCGGAAGTGGCCAGCGCCAAGCCGGCAAGGGCGGCGAAACCACGGGCTGCCAAGGTCGTCCTGGGCAAGGCTGCCAGCGCCGCAAGCAAGCCGGCGAAGCCACGGCAGCGGCGCACCGCGATCGGCGGTTGATGCAAGCGGCTTGCCGGAAAATCCATTGATCCTTGGCAACATTATGCATAAAGTTCGCCATACACCTTGGGGAGGGTCTCGATGGAGCAGGATCTGCGCGCCGCGCTCGGCGCGTTCGACGTTGGCTTTGGCCCGATGCTGCCCGATGCCGATATTGTTCGCACCGGCAAGGTGCCGGTCGATGCCTATCTGTCGCCGGCACGATTTGCCCGCGAGGCGGAAATCTTCCGCCATGTCTGGCTCAATGTCGCGCTCGATGCCGAGCTGTCGGGGCCGGGCGACTGGGTTGTCCGTGAGATCGAGGCGGCTTCGGCATCGGTGCTGATCGTGCGCGGCCAGGATGGCGTCGTCCGCGCCTTCCACAACGTCTGTTCGCACCGCGCCTTGAAGCTGGTCTGGGGCGAAAGCGGCTGTGACCGGCAGTTCGTCTGTCCCTATCACGCCTGGATCTATGGCGCCGACGGGTCGCTGCGCGGCGTGCCGGATCGCGTCTCCTTCCCCGATCTCGACCCGGCGACGTCGGGGCTGACGCCGATCAATGTCGAGGTGTGGAACGGGCTGGTTTTCGTCAACATCGATGCCAATCCGCGCCAATCTTTGCGCGAATTTCTCGGCGGCATCGCGCCGCTGCTCGATGCGGCGCCGATCGGCGATTTTCGCTATACGGCGCGGCTGACCGGGCTGGTGAAATCCAACTGGAAGGCCGGGCTCGATGCCGCGAGCGAGGGCTATCATGTCCAGGCGCTGCACCGCGACAGCGCGCGCGACATGGTCTGTTCAAAGACCAACCCCTTCGTCAAATTCATGTCGATCGATTTTTACGGCGCGCATCGCCGCATGTCGAACCCGCGCAATGTCGATTTCCAACTGCCCGATTCCAAGCCGGTGACCAAATTCGTCTTCGAATCGATCCCGCAGCCGGTCGTCGCCGGCGAAGGCCAGGCGCCGTCGTTCGACCTTCCCGGCCTCAATCCGACCCATGCCGAGGACTGGAGCAACGACCTGGTCTCGATCTTCCCGAATTTCCAGATGAGCCTGGCGCTCAACGGCTTCTGGACGATGCATTACTGGCCGGTGAGCGTCGACAGTTTCCGCTGGGAGGCCCATTATCATTTCCGCGAAGCCCCCAAATCGTGGCGCGAACGCTTTGCCATGGAGGCCAGCGTCGCCATGAACCGCGACATCTCCAGCGAGGACACCGCCTGCACCCAGCAGCAGCAGGTGGCGATGGCATCGGGCGCCAGGGCCTTTGTCCAGTTTGGCACCTCGGAATTGCTGTGCCGGCACGAGGCGGCGGTGATGGAAGCCATCGTCAATCGCAGCGATGCGCCCGCGATTTCGGTCGCTGCCGAATGACCGCCATCCTCCCCGCAGCCTTCATCGACCTGGCGCCCTTCCTTGGCGTCTGGGGCGATCTCGAAACCGCGCAGGAGCGCTATCTGGTCCGGCAACAGTCGCGGATGCCCGACCTCCAGCGCTTTTACGACGCGCTGGCGCCGCGGCTTGTCGCGGTGTTCGACCATCTCGATACTTTCCCCGCCGACGCGCCGCTGCCGCCGCCCGAGGCGGCGCTGTTCCGGCTGATGCTGGCGCTTGGCGAAGTGTCGCCGGCGATCGAGATCTATCATCAGCCCGAAGTGCCGTTCGTGCCCAAGCCGCATGTCGTCGCCACGACCTGGTCCGACGGCACGCGGGGAAAGCGCTGATGGCCAAGCTGATGACGCTGGTGCAGGCCGCCGATGGCGTATCGCGCGAGGATTTCGCCGCGCATTGGCGGACGCGCTTCCTGCCCGACCTGGTGCGGCTCGGCGGGCTGCGCAAGGCGGTTCATCATCATGTCAGGCCGAGCGAAATCCGCGAGGATGGCGGCGTGCCGGCCAATTCATGGTCGGGCGTCGGCTGCTATTATTACGACAGCCGCGCCGAACTCGATGCATTGCTGGCGCAGGCGGCGCCGCTGTTCGCAGCGCATCGCGACATCATCGCAGCGCACACGCATTTGATCGTCGACGAGGTCTGGATGTACGATCGCGATCCGTCGCACCTGCCGATCAAGATGTTCGCGTTCTTCAAGCGCCAGCCGCAAATTTCGCGTGCCGACGCGCTGCTTTATTACCGCACGACCCACGCCGAGATCGGCGTGCAAACGCTTGCCCTGAGTAAAATCGAAGGGATTGCGGCGAATTTTGGAAAAGGGGTGTTGGGTATGCTCCAATCCCCT
>JANNJH010000241.1:0-1610 GCA_031405775.1 Sphingomonadales bacterium
GCAAGTCGTTGAAAGCGCCCAGAATTTTGACATGTGCAGAGGGCAGACAGAAAAATGGATTTCGGCATTCTTTATTGAAACGACGTGGCTATACGTTACCGGTGGTTGATTGCATTTCGTTTTCATCAACCAAAAAGCCCATGCTCCGTTCGAGTAAGGCCTGGGCGTCAGCAAAATCGACTTTCCCAGTCACCGCCAGCACGTCATCGGCGAAACTCTGGTGCTCGACATCGACAAAGACCAGCGCACCCGAACTGCCGGTCTTGGCGCGGACGGCGGCGATCGTCGAGACGCGGCGGGTGGCCGCGCCGCTGCGGATAGGCGCGGCGAATTCGATGCTGCTCGATGCCCACATGCGGCGCGGCAGGTCGACCGGCGGCAGAAAGCTGCCGCGTGGCGGGTGGCCGTCGGGGCCGAGCGTCGCGGTCGCGGCTTCGGGCAGGCACAAGGCGAAATGCACGCCTTGCGGCGCGATGTCGCCGTGCGCGTCGCTGTCGATCGTGGCGCGAAAGCGGTCGAGCAGCGCCGGCGTCAGGGTGTCGGTCTGGGTCTGACGATTGCCGACCCATGCCTGCCAGTCGCTCATGCCCGGTACCTTGGCAGCGGGATGCGGGCGTTGGTCGAATGGTCCATGTTTGTCTCGATCTGGCGAATGCTGCGGCGGTAACGCTTTGGCGCTGTCACGTCGACAGCGAATCCGGGCGGGCCGGGATATCGGATTACCCCAAGCCCGCCTCCGCTGACCGGTATTCGCCGTCGTTCGGTTTGAACTGGCGCGCCGTGCCTGCTAGAGGCTGGCGCACACCTCCCATTCCCCCCGATCCGAAAGCCCCGCCCGTGGCCTCCTATCAATACGCCTATGTCATGAAGGGTCTGTCCAAGACCTATCCCGGCGCCAACAAGCCCGCCTTCAAGGACATCACGCTCAGCTTTTTGCCCGGCGCCAAGATCGCCATCATCGGCCCCAACGGCGACGGCAAGTCGACGTTGATGAAGGTCATCGCCGGCATCGACAAGGAATATACCGGCGAGGCCTGGGCCGCCGAAGGTATCACCGTCGGCTATCTGCCGCAGGAACCGCATCTCGATCCGACCAAGGACGTGCGCGGCAACGTCATGGATGGCGTCCGCCCGGTCGCGGTCATGATGGACCGTTTCAACGCCATTTCCGCCGAAATGGCCGACCCAAAGGACAATACCGACTTCGACAAGTTGATGGAGGAAATGGGCGAGCTTCAGGAAAAGATCGACACCGTCGATGGCTGGACGCTCGACAACCAGCTTGAAATCGCCATGGACGCGCTGCGTTGTCCGCCGGCCGATGCGTCGGTCGATAATCTTTCGGGCGGTGAAAAGCGCCGTGTCGCGCTGTGCAAGCTGCTGCTCGAAAAGCCCGACATCCTGCTGCTCGACGAACCGACCAACCATCTGGACGCCGAATCCGTCGCTTGGCTGGAAAATCACCTCAAGGAATACAAGGGGATGGCGATCCTCGTCACCCACGATCGCTACTTCCTCGACAATGTCGTGAAGTGGGTGCTCGAGCTTGATCGCGGCCGCGCCATTCCGTTCGAAGGCAATTACTCCGACTGGCTGGAAGCCAAATCAAA
>JANNJH010000242.1:0-1015 GCA_031405775.1 Sphingomonadales bacterium
GGTGCGGCCCGACATGGAGAACCGCATCACGGAAGGCGCCGTGGCCGCCCACTTCAACACCCGCATCGTCGAGGCGCTCGATTCCCCCGGTGGCCGGGCTTATGTCCGGCGGGCCGAGGGCTTTACCTTCGACATGGGGCCGACGGTTTTGACCGTGCCGCACCTGATAGAAGAGCTGTTTTCGCTCGAACAGGACCAGGCGATGCTTGGCGAACCGGATTTCCCGGCGCATGTTCTGGGTGACGACAAGCGGATTTTGTCGGGCATCAGCGGCGGGCCGAATACCAGCCGCTATGTCGAGATCATTCCGATCCTGCCATTTTACCGCATCTATTTCGATGACGGGACATTCTTCGATTACGACGCCGACCCGGTGAGAGTGCGGGAACAGATCGCCCGGCTGGCGCCCGAGGATTTGCAGGGGTATGAGGATTTCCACGAGGCCGCGCGGGCGATTTTCAACCGCGGATTCCTCGAACTCGGCTACACCTATTTCGGCAATGTCAGCCAGATGCTGGGCGTGGTCCCCGACCTGCTGAAGCTGGGCGCGGTGCAGCCGCTGTTTTCGTTGATCAAGAAATACTTCAAATCGGACAGCACTTCGGCGCGGCCCTCCGCCGAGAGCGGAATATCGCTCTGGCCCTGGATCAGGCCCTGCGCGTTCCATTCCGTGGGCCCGTGGCGGATGAAGACGATGGCGCTCATCGGCGGCGCCGCCGCCGTTGCTCTGCGCGCTCCACGGCGCCGCGCAGTACGCGCCCAAGCTGGTCCGAGATCATCGTGATGTCGTGAAACCGCCCGATCTTGGCAACGGCGCCGCTCGACATGTCCTCGCGCGCCGCCGCGGGAAGCGCGAGAAACGCCGCCACGGCGCGCCGAAAGGCAACGGCGCCGCCCTCAGGCACCAGGGTTCCGGATTCGCCATCGGCGACGATGGCGCCGATGGCGCCCACGTTGCCGGCCACGACGGCGAGCCCGGCCGCCTGCGCTTCGAGGATCGCCATGCCGATCGCCT
>JANNJH010000243.1:0-3520 GCA_031405775.1 Sphingomonadales bacterium
AGTTGCTAGGGAAAATACGGACCCCGGAAACCGCGGCCAATCTCTGTTTTGGTGGCGGCGCGCTGGATGAACTTTTCATCACCGCCTGCTCCACCTTGTACAAGATCAAGCTCAATATTGGCGGCGTGAGATGACAGCTGAAGGTGTTCTCGGTCAGTGCCTTGGCGCGGCGCGATTAACGGCTTGCCCGGTGCCATGCGGCAGCGCCGCGCAGAAACCTTATTTAATCCAGTAATCGGAGAATTAAATGTCAGATGAACTGAAGCACAAGATTGCCGTCGTTACCGGGTCGGGAAAGGGCATCGGCCGCGCGATCGCCGCGCGGTTCGCAAAGGCGGGTGCCAGCCTGGTCTGTTGCGACATCGATGAAGCATCCGCACGAACGGCTGCCGAGCAGATCGTGTCAAGCGGCGGCACGGCGATCGGCGTTCGTACCGATGTGTCCGACAAAGCCTCCGTCGAAGATCTCGTCGTGACCTCGCTCGAGCGATTTGGGCGAGTCGATATCGTCTGCAACAATGCCGGCGTTCTCGATGATCATTTGCCACTCGGGGATGTGACCGACGAACTCTGGAACAGGATCATCGGTATCAATCTAACCGGAACCTTCCTGGTCAGTCGCGCCTTTCTACCGAATATGCTCGAGCATGGGTCGGGGACGTTCGTCAATGTGGCGTCGATTGCAGGGATCGTCGCCCAGGCCGCCGGCCTGGCCTATACCGTCTCCAAGCATGGCGTGATCGGACTGACCCGCCAGGTCTCGGCGGATTACGGGCAACGCGGGATTCGCGCCAACGCGATCTGTCCCGGTGCGATCGAGACCGATCTTGCTCGCGAGTTTCTGAAGAACGCGCCACTGGTCCGAGCCATAGTTGAAAGCGTGCCGGCGGGACGGCTAGGCCGGCCCGAGGAGATTGCTGATCTCGCGCTCTATCTTGCCAGCGATGCTTCAAGCTTCGTCCACGGCGCTGCCATGGTCATAGATGGTGGCTGGACCATCCGATAGGCGCTCGACGAACCAGTCTATCCGACGCGTGATGCCGACGACCATCGGTACACCGCGCTCGGTCGCCCAAGCGGCCTATTCTGGGATGATCTTGCCCCCTTGGGGCCGTGTCGGACGCTGCCCTTGGATTTCAGAAAGCGACATCAGGAAGGCCCTCCTGCTTGAGGCGCGCGCGAAAGCGATGGAGCAGCGGCTCCGTATAGCCGTTCGGCTGCGCGACGCCTTCAAAGACCAGCGCCCGCGCCGCCTGAAAGGCGAGGCTTGTCGCTTCGTTGCCGGCCATCGGGCGATAGAGCGGGTCGCCCTGATTCTGCGCATCGACCTTGGCCGCCATCCGGCGCAGCGCGGCATCCGCCTCGTCAGCCGACGCGACGCCGTGGAGCAGCCAGTTCGCCATGTGCTGCGACGAAATGCGCAGCGTCGCGCGGTCCTCCATCAGGCCAATATCGTGGATATCCGGCACCTTCGAGCAACCGACTCCCTGGTCGATCCAGCGCACGACATAGCCCAATATCCCTTGCGCATTATTGTCGAGTTCCTGGCGGATGTCCTCCGGCGACCAATTCTGGCCGTGGGCGATCGGCACGGTCAGCAACTTGTTAAGGGCTGCCACCGGCTCCGCGGCGCGCTCGGCCTGGCGCTTGAACACATCGACCGTGTGATAATGCGTCGCGTGCAGTGTCGCGGCGGTCGGCGACGGCACCCAGGCGGTGTTGGCGCCGGATTTGGGGTGGCCGATCTTTTGCGCCAGCATGTCGGCCATGCGGTCGGGGGCCGCCCACATGCCCTTGCCGATCTGCGCCCTGCCCGACAGCCCGCAGGCGAGGCCGATCTGGACGTTGCGATCCTCATAGGCGATGATCCAGTCCGACGCCTTCATGTCGCCCTTGCGCAACATTGGCCCGGCCCGCATCGACGTGTGCATCTCGTCGCCGGTGCGATCGAGGAAGCCGGTGTTGATGAAGACAATGCGGTCCTTCACCGCCGCGATGCACGCCGCCAGATTGGCCGATGTGCGGCGTTCCTCGTCCATGACGCCGACCTTGATGGTGTGGCGCGCCAGCCCGAGCAGGTCCTCGATGGCATCGAACAGGCTGTTGGTGAATGCCGCCTCGTCGGGGCCGTGCATCTTGGGCTTGACGATATAGATCGATCCGGCGCGGCTGTTGCGGAACGCGCCTTGCCCCTTCAGGTCGTGGACGGCGATCAGCGAGGTGACGATGCCGTCGAGAATTCCCTCGGGCGCCTCGGCACCATTCGGCAGCACGATCGCCGGGGTGGTCATCAAATGACCGACGTTGCGGACGAACAACAGGCTGCGCCCCGGCAGTGTCAGCGTACCGCCATCGGGGGCGTCATAGCGCCGGTCCGCCGCCAGCGCGCGCGTCATCGTCCGGCCGGCCTTGTCGAAGCTGGCTGTCAGGTCGCCCTTCATCAGCCCCAGCCAATTGGCATAGGCCGCGACCTTGTCCTCGGCGTCGACGGCCGCGATCGAATCCTCGAGGTCGACGATCGTCGACAGCGCCGATTCGAGCACGACATCGGCGATGCCAGCGCGATCATCCTTGCCGATCGCGCTGGTGGGATCGACCACAACCTCGATGTGCAGGCCGTTATGGCGGAACAGCAGATTGTCGCCGGACCGGCCGACGAGCTGGGCAGGGTCGGCGAGGACGGGGGCGCCACCAGCGAAGTCCGTCCATGAACCGCTGGCGAGCGGCACGGCTTTGTCGAGGAAATTCTTGGCCCAGGCGATAACCAGCGCGCCGCGCGCGGCGTCATAGCCCCGGCCGGCGGCCGCGCCCGGGATCGCGTCGGTGCCATAAAGCGCGTCATACAGGCTGCCCCAGCGCGCATTGGCGGCATTCAAGACGAAGCGGGCGTTGAGGATCGGCACCACCAGTTGCGGCCCCGCCAACCGCGCGACCTCGTCGTCGACGTTGGTCGAGGTGATTGCGAACGGTGCCGGTTCGTCGACGAGATAGCCGATGCTGCGCAGGAACGCCTGATACTCGGCCTGGTCGATGGCCTTGCCGGCGCGGGCCTGGTGCCATGCGTCGATCTTGCCCTGCATCACGTCGCGGACGCCGAGCAGCCGGGCATTCTCGGGCGCGAAGCGGGCGTAGATAGCGGCGACACCGGTCCAGAAGCCGGCCGGATCGAGACCGGTGCCGGGCAGCGCCTGCGCGTCGATAAAACTGGCCAGCGATGCGGCGACTTTCAGCCCGGCCTTGTCGATCATGTCGGTCATTGAAGATGTTCCTCAGTTCTGCGCGGTCAGGTCGGCAGCGGCGATCCCCGCCAGCGTGCAGATTTCGTCATTGTCCGAGGAGTCCCCGGTGATGCCGACAGCACCGATCGGCAGCCCTTTGCCATCGACGACGATTACGCCGCCCGGTGCCGGTATGACCCCATGCTGCGAGATCGGCCCGAGGGACGCTATGAATATGGGGCGGTCCGTGGCCATCTCGGCGACCTTGCGGCTCGAAACGCCGAGCGCCAGCGCGCCGCCAG
>JANNJH010000244.1:0-2689 GCA_031405775.1 Sphingomonadales bacterium
GGATTGGCCGTGAATGAATGCCCGTGAAAGAAAGTGCGGCTGCGATCCGCGGTCCGGAAGGCTTCGACGAGGGCCGGTGCAACGAGTGTCGCCGCCAACGGTAAGATGCCGCCCGTAAGTGTCTTTGCTGTACATAAAAGATCGGGCACGACGCCGGCCGCCTGATGCGCCCAGTGCGTGCCGGTGCGACCACCGCCGGTCATCACCTCGTCGGCGATAAAGAGAACGCCGTGCCGTTTGGTGATTTCCACAATCTGCCGAAGCGCTTCCGGCGAATGCATGCGCATCCCCCCCGCGCCTTGCACGAGCGGTTCCAGAATAACTGCCGCGATCTGATGGCGATTTTGCTGCAAGTGCTCGTCCAGTCGAGCGGGATCCACCGGCAGAATATCGGCCTGGAAGAGCAACGGCTCAAAGCGGCCGAAGAACACCGGATCACGGCTCACCGCCATCGCCCCGAACGTGTCGCCGTGGTAGCCGTTCTCAAAGCCGACGAAGCGCGTGCGACCCGGTTGGCCGCGATGGCACCAGAACTGGTACGCCATCTTGAGGGCCACCTCGACGGCGGTGCTGCCGTTGTCGGAATAGAACACCCGGCCGCCGAACCACGGCATCGTTCCGAGCAGCAAGTCGGCCAATTCGACGGCGTACGGATGCGTCACCCCAGCGAACAGCACATGGTCGATGCGACACGACGCGTCGGCCAACGCCTGCATCAGCGGTGGATGGCGATGCCCGTGCAAAATCGTCCACCACGACGAGATGCCGTCGATGATCCGCTGGCCGTCATTGGTATAAAGGATCGCCCCTTGCGCGCGTTCGACAAGCGGGATCGGTTCGCGCAACCCGTGCTGGGTGAACGGATGCCAGATCGGCGATGGCCCGTTCGTCACAGCAAGTCGGTCCTTATGCCGGCGCTGAACGCGGCGCGCAGGGTGGTCGCGTTGACATCGTCGAGCCACGGCAGTCGGCCCAGATGCGCTACGTTCCCCATGGAACAGATGGCGCTCTCGCTCGCGGCGTTGCCGGCGCCGACAAAGACAATGCCATGAAGTGGTATCGTCCGGCTGCGCAGCGCCTCGATCGAAAGCAGGCTGTGGTTGATCGTGCCCAGCGTCGTGCGCGCCACCAGAATGACCGGCAGCCCCCAGCGTGCGAAGACATCGGCATAGAGCAAGCTGGGGGTAAGCGGCACCAGCACACCGCCGGCGCCCTCCACAACGAGCGCACCATCAACGCTCGGCAAGGCGAGCCGGTCGGCGTCGATGGTGACGCCGTCGATCGCTGCCGCCTGATGCGGCGAACACGGCGTCACCAGGCGATAGCGTTCCGGAATCACCTGCGCGGCGCCAAGGCCCGACAGGCGTGCGACAGCCTCGCTGTCGCTTTCCTCATCAAGCCCGGCCTGGACAGGCTTCCAGTAACGCGCCCCCAGATGACCGGTCAATCCGGCGGCGAAAATGGTCTTGCCGATGCCGGTGTCGGTGCCCGTCACGACGAAACGCCGCATCATGCCAGCACCTCGGCCATGGCGTCGGCCAGCCCGGCGATATCATCAAGCGTCGCGTTGAGCGTCAGCGAGATGCGCAGCCGCGACGTGCCGTCCGGGACCGTCGGCGGGCGGATACCGCGCACGTCATAGCCCGCGGCCTGCAGCTTGGCGGCGGCTGCCATCGTCCGCGCGTCATCACCGATAATCAGGGGAATGATCTGCGAGCCCGTCGCCGCCGCGCCGCAGGGTGCGAAGGCGCTTTCGGCGCTGCGCACCATGGCCCACAGCCGTTCGCGCCGCTCGGGCTGATCGCGCACAATCACAAGGGCGGCGCGGACCGCCGCGGCCATCAACGGCGAAGGTGCGGTCGAGAAAATAAAGCCGCGTCCCCGGTTGACCAGAAAATCCCGGACAACCCGTGGTCCGCAGACAAGCGCGCCCTCGCAGCCCAGCGCCTTGCCGCAGGTGCGCAAGGTGATGACATTGTCGCGGCCCTCGATATGGCCCGCCAGCCCGCGACCATGCTCGCCGAAAACGCCGGTCGCATGCGCTTCATCGATCAGCAGGATCGCATCATTTCGATCGGCGACCATAAGCAAGGCATCGAGCGGCGCCCGGTCGCCGTCCATGCTGTACAGGCTTTCGACGGCGATCCAGACCTGCCCGGTGCCGCCGCGCGAACGCCAGAAACGGATCGCATCCTCGAACGCCGTCACGTCATTGTGGGGAACCGCGACAAAGTCGGCGCGGCCCAGCCGCATGCCTTCATGGGCGCTGGCATGGACCAGCGCGTCATGGATGATCAGGTCGCCGCGTTGTGGCAGCGTTGCCAGCAATGTCGAATTGGCGGCGTGGCCAGTCGAGAAATACAGCGCGCTCGCGCTTCCAAAAAACGCCGCCGCTTCGGCTTCGAGCGCCTCATGCTCGGCATGGTTGCCGCGCAGCAGTCGCGATCCGCCCGATCCGACCGGCACACCGCGGTCCAATGCGGCGCGAACGGCTTCGGCGAGTTCGGGGGACTGGCCGAGACCGAGATAGTCGTTCGAGGCAAAATCGACGCCTTGTTGCGGAATCAGCCGGCGCAAACGCGGCACCAGGAAGGGTTTTGCCCACTGCAGGAAGTAGATCGCAAGGAATGCGGCGACCAACACCATCGGCCCCGAGTGCCGCGGCGTGACCGCGCGCGGCCTCGGCGAC
>JANNJH010000245.1:0-3433 GCA_031405775.1 Sphingomonadales bacterium
CAGGTTTTCACGGTGCGCAGCGCCTTGGCATAGGCATGGCCGCTGACCATGCCGGCGGCGTTCAAATCGGCCCAGACGCCGGGCAGATCCTCCTTCTTGATGCCGAAGATGTCGATGCGCTGGCCACCGGTGACCTTGATCAACCGGGCGCCGTATTTTTCCGAAACATCGGCGATGGCGCGCAGTTCGCGCGGGTTGGTGACGCCGCCCCACATGCGCGGGACAACCGAATAGGTGCCGTCCTTCTGGATGTTGGCGTGCATGCGTTCGTTGACGAAACGGCTTTGGTTGTCATCGGCGAATTCGCCGGGCCAGGCGCAGAGCAGATAATAGTTCAACGCCGGGCGGCACGAGGCGCAGCCGTCGGGCGTCGTCCAGTGCAGCGCCTGCATGACCTGCGGAATAGCCATCAACGCCTTGTCGACAATGGCGCGGCGCACATCCTCATGGGTGAAGCTGGTGCAGTTGCACATCGGCTTGACGTCGCGCTCGGCGGCATAGGCATCGCCCATGGTGACCGCGAGCAGGCCCTCGACCAGCCCGGTGCAGGACCCGCACGACGCCGACGCCTTGGTGCAGGCGCGCACCGCATCGAGTGTGCAGGCGCCGGCTTCGATCGCGGCGACGACCTTGCCCTTTGACACGCCGTTGCAGCCGCAGATCTCCGCATCGTCGGAGAGCGCCGCAACGGCCGCATTAGGGTCCTTTGATGCCCCTCCTCCATTGGCGAAGGCCTGTCCAAAGATCAGCGCATCGCGGATCGACGCGACATCCGCGCCGTTTTTCAGCAGGTCGAAATACCAGTTGCCGTCCGCCGTGTCGCCATAGAGCACGGCGCCGACCAGCCGGTCATCCTTGACGATCACCCGCTTGTAGACCCCGCGCGAGGCGTCGCGCATGACGATATCCTCGCAGCCGTCGCCGCCGGTGAAATCGCCGGCGGAGAAAACGTCGATGCCCGAGACCTTGAGCTTGGTCGAGGTGACCGAGCCGGTATAGCCGTTGGGCGTGCCGACCAGCCCGCCGGCCAGCGACCGGCACATCTCCCATATCGGCGCAACCAGGCCATAGACCGCGCCATTATGTTCGCAGCATTCGCCGACCGCGAGGATATTGGCGTCGGATGTCACCATATGATCGTCGACATGGATGCCGCGCCCGATGGCGAGGCCGGCGTTGCGCGCCAGCTTGACGTTGGGGCGGATGCCGACGGCCATGACCACCAGCGCTGCCGGGATGTCGCGGCCATCCTTCAATCGCACGCCCTCGACGCGGCCGTCGCCGTAAATCTCGGCGGTGTCGGCGCCGGTCAGGATCGTCTGCCCGCGCGATTCGAGCTCGGCCGTCAACAGCCAGCCCGCCGCTTCGTCGAGCTGGCGCTCCATCAGCGTCGGCATCAGGTGGATGACCGTAACCTTCATGCCGCGCAGCGACAGCCCGTGCGCTGCCTCCAGCCCGAGCAGCCCGCCGCCGATGACCACGGCATCGCCGCCGGCCTCGGCGGCGCGCAGCATGGCGCCGACATCGTCCATGTCGCGGAAGGTGACGACGCCTTGCAGGTCATGCCCCGGCACCGGAATGATGAACGGATCGGAGCCGGTGGCGAGGATCAGCCGGTCATAGCTTTCGGTGCGGCCCGACCGCGCGGTGACGGTCTGTATGCGCCGGTCGATCGCCACCACATGGTCGCCCGCGACCAAGGTGATGTCGTTGTCGGCATACCAGGCGAGGTCGTTGATGACGATGTCATCGAAGGACTTTTCCCCGGCCAGCAGCGGCGACAACATGATGCGGTTGTAGTTGACCCGTGGCTCGGCGCCGAAAATGCTGATCCGGTATTTGCCGGGGTCGCGGGCGAGGATTTCCTCGACGGCGCGGCAGCCCGCCATGCCGTT
Organism: Sphingomonadales bacterium; assembly: GCA_031405775.1. Taxonomy (GTDB): domain Bacteria; phylum Pseudomonadota; class Alphaproteobacteria; order Sphingomonadales; family Sphingomonadaceae; genus Sandarakinorhabdus. The sequence goes on from JANNJH010000245.1 coordinate 1,896, forward strand.
GCCGACAACGATGAGGTGAGGCTTGAGGCTCATCAGATGCGCACTCCCTGGATCGCCGCGCCCCATGTGGTGCGCCAGCGTTTCTTGACTGAGGTGAGGCCGAGCAGGGCGACGACCGCCAGCCCGGCAAAGATGAGGAAACCCGACGACGTGGTGCCGGTGATCTGCTTGGCGAGGCCGAGCGACGAGGCGAGGTAGAAGCCGCCGACGCCGCCGCCGAATCCGACAAGCCCGGTCATGATGCCGATTTCCTTGGCGAACCGCTGCGGCACCAGCTGGAACACCGCGCCATTGCCAAAGCCCAAGGTCGCCATGACGGCGAGGAACAGCGACAGCGTCATCACCAGCGAGGCGGGGCTGGTGCTGATCAGCACCAGCAACACGGCAGCGGCCATATAAACGTAGGACAGCGTCTTGATGCCGCCGATCCGGTCCGCCAGGGCGCCGCCGAAGGGCCGGACCAACGATCCGGCGAACACGCAGGCCGCCGTGGCATAGCCGGCGTAAATCGGCGTCAGCGCGAACTGGTCGGTGAAGTAGATCGACAGCGAGGCCGCAAGCCCGACGAAGCCGCCGAAGGTGACGCCGTAGAACAGCATGAACCACCAGGCGTCCTGGTCCTTGAGCACGTCGAAATAGGCGGTGACCGGCTTTGGCGCCGGCTGGTTGGGGCTGTCCTTGGCCGCGACCATGTAAATGGCGAAGACGATCGTCAGCGGGATGACGGCAAGGCCGAGAACGCCGTTCCAGCCAAAGATCTTGGCCAGCATCGGCGCGAACAATGCCGCGAACACGGTGCCGGAATTGCCCATGCCGGCGATGCCCATGGCCTTGCCCTGATGTTCCGGCGGATACCAGCGCGAGGCCAGCGGCAAGGCGACGGCGAAGCTGGCGCCGGCAAAGCCGAGGATGACGCCGACCGCCAGCGTGCCCTCGTAGCTGTCGATGCCGAAATACCACGCCGATAACAGCCCGGCGATAACGATGACCTGACCGATGGCGCCCGTCGTCTTCGGCCCGATGCGGTCGACGAGCAGGCCGTTGACCAGCCGCAAGATCGCGCCGGCCAGCGTCGGCACGGCGACCATGAAACCCTTTTGCGCTGGCGTCAGCCCGAGTTCTTTCGAAATGATCGGGGCGAGCGGCCCGAGCAGCACCCAGACCATGAACGCCACATCGAAATACAGGAAGGCTGCGATCAGCGTCGGCCGGTGGCCCGATTGCCAGAACGGTTTAGTCATTTGCGAAAAGCCTTTTTTTGCTTGACGTGAGCCGGTTGAGACCGCTCCCGTCGCGGCTACGCACGGGCGGGAGTTTGTGCGCACGCACGGGCGGGAGTTTTGAATTTTGCACCCCAAGGGTCGATTGCTGGTCGCTGCGGGGCACGCCTCCGCAACCGGAAAACGCGCCGATAACCAGGACTTTGTCGGCATCTACGCCGCCACCGAGACCGAGCGCCTGCGCCACGGCATGGTCGCGGCGCTGGCCGATGGCGTCGGCGGCGCCAAGGCGGGCCGAATGGCCGCCGAACTGGGCGT
>JANNJH010000246.1:0-1477 GCA_031405775.1 Sphingomonadales bacterium
CGCATCTGATTGTTGACGAAATCTGGATGTACGATCGCGATCCGTCGCACCTGCCGATCAAGATGTTCGCGTTCTTCAAGCGCCAGCCGCAGATATCGCGCGCCGACGCCTTGCTGTATTATCGCACGACCCACGCCGAGATCGGCGAAAGCGTCAACCGCAACCGCACGGTCCGCTATGTCCAGAACCATGTCGCGCTGGATTACACCAACCCCGATGCGGCGCATGACTATGACGGCGGGCCGGAAATCTGGTTCAAGTCGATGGACGTGGCGCTCGACCTGTTCGGCGACGCCGAGGCGATGGAAACCCTCGGCAAGGATGAAGCGACCTTTGTCGTGCGCGGCGAATTGCTGAATTTCCTCACCGATGAAGTCGTGGTTTTCGATTCCTGAAGATGGAGACGATATGGGCAAATTGACCGGCAAGGTCGCGATCGTCACCGGCGCCGCTGTCGGCATCGGCGAAGTCTGCGCGCAATGGCTGGCGGCGGCGGGGGCTTTTGTCGTCGTTGCCGATATCGACCTTAAAGGCGCCGAACGCGTCGCCGCCGGCATCGGCGCTGCGGCGATGGCGGCGCATGTCGATATCGCCGACGAGGCCAGCGTCGCCGCGCTTTACCGCGACGTGCTGCTGCGCCATGGCCGCGTCGATATCCTCCACAACAACGCCGCCGCGACCAACCACGAACAGATCGTCCGCGATGCCGCGATCGCGACGATGGACGTCGATGTCTGGGACAATGCCTTTGCGGTCAACGCGCGCGGCACCATGCTGATGATCAAGCACGCCATCGCGCCGATGCTCGCGGCCGGTGGCGGATCGATCATCAACACCAGCTCGGGCGCGTCGCTGACCGGCGATTATTACGCCCCGGCCTATGCCGCATCAAAGGCGGCGGTGAACTGCCTGACGCAATATGTCGCGGTGCAATATGGCAAGCAGAACATCCGCTGCAACACCATTTCGCCGGGGCTGATCGTCACGCCGACGGCCGAGGCGCACAATGCCAGCGGCCAGCTTGCGGTGTATGAACGCAACTCGTTGATGCCGTTCCTCGGCCGGCCCGCCGACATCGCCGCGATGGTGGTTTTCCTCGCGTCCGACGAGGCGCGGTTCGTCACCGCCCAGGTGCTGCGCGTCGATGGCGGCTATACGGCGCACATGCCGCACACGGCGGATTTGCACGCGGGCTTCATGGCCAACCCGGACCGGCGCGGCGGGTAACTTACCTCTCCAAGGGGAGAGGGGACTTGTTTTCAATCCGAGTGAAAGCGACCATTGGTCGTGAACGCATAAATGGCGAACAACCGGGATTGGGTGGAAAGCGGTCATTCGTCATTGTCGCGCTATCGAGTGTTCAAGCATAGTCTTCCGGAGACCCTTCACAGCCTTATGTTGTTCCGATTGCATGCACTTCGTTAGTTTCAATGGTGGCGCAAGTCGTCTGATGAGGGCATCCTCGACCTCCTTGAAG
>JANNJH010000247.1:0-1059 GCA_031405775.1 Sphingomonadales bacterium
CGGCGCCCTCCGGCCCCCAGCCGCTTTCGGGCTGGGCGCTGACCATCGTCCGGAACCGCGCGGCATCGAGCTTCAACGGCGCCAACTCCCCCGCCACCGCCGCATCGAGGCGCAGCGCCGCCACCAGCCGTGCCTTGCCCAGCGTGATCGCCGCGGCATCATAACGCTTGCGCGCCGCAACGCTCGCCGCCGCCAACGCCTTCAGCCCGCTTGTTCCCGCCACCAATGCCTCGGCCCGCGCCCGCAGCGTTTCGGCAAGCTCGGGCAGCGCATCGGCCTCGACGCGATGCTTGCGCGCCATCGCCCGCAGTTCAAACAGTCGCGTTTCGGTCGCCTCCAGCCGCGCCGGATCGGCATCAAGGGCCTGCACCGCCGCCGCCAGGCGATCCTCGGCCTCGCCGGCCTCGACCAAGGCGCGATCAAGGCTTTCGAGCGCTTCGCCCAGCAACACATGCTCGGCGCCGATGCGGTCGAGCCGCCGCGCCGCCTGCGCCAGTTTGCTGACGCCGCCGTCATTGCCCGCCAGCAGCTTTTCGACCGCGACAAGATCGTCGGTCAGCCGCGCGCCCTTCTGCATCGACGCCCGCGCCTCCGCCAGTTCGGCCTCCTCGCCGGGCGCGGCCGCCAGCGCCGCCAGCTCCTTGACCGCATGCTCCAGCCATTCTCGGTCGCGCGCATCGGCCTCTAGCCGCGCCGCCGCCGCCGTCTCGGCCGCCAGCGCCGCCTGCCAATCGCCCCAGGCGCCGCGCACCCCGGCGACCTCGGCGCCAAGCCCGCCAAAGCCATCGAGCAACGTCCGGTGGCCGCGCGCCGCCAACAGGCCGCGATCGTCCGACTGGCCATGGATCTCCACCAGCGCCGCGCCGGCCTCGCGCAGCAGCGCCGCCGATACCGGCTGGTCGTTGATATAGGCGCGGCTGCCGCCATCGGCCTTCAATTGGCGCCTGAGGATGATCTGGCCGTCGGTCTCGATGTCGTGGCTTGCCAGAAACGCCCGCACCGGATGGTCGGCGCCCACGTCGAACGCCGCCGTCACCCGCGCCGAATCGGCCCCTGAAC
>JANNJH010000248.1:0-7239 GCA_031405775.1 Sphingomonadales bacterium
GAGTTTGATCCACCAAGGTGGAAGCGGTGCCAGCCCGCACCCCCGCCCAGCCACCCATCGGTATCATACTGAAGTGGGTGGCTGGGCGGGGGTGCGGGCTGGCACCGACTGTGCGGAGCTGAATCAAACTCTAGCGCAGCAGCGCCAGCAGCCGCGCTGCCTCGGGCGCCGCCGCCGCCGCTGCCGCCGCGACCATGGCGCGATACGCCGCCAGCACCGCCACGCCGTCCGCCGTCAGCACCGTGCCGCCGCCGCCGCCGCCGCCCTTGCTCGCCGCCAGCAACGGGCTGGCAAAGCCGCGGTTCATGGTTTCGACCATCACCCAGGCGCGGCGATAGCTGAGGCCCAACGCCCGCGCCGCCGCGGCGATCGAGCCCTTGGCGGCGATGGCATCGAGCAGATCGGCCTTGCCCGGCCCGATGGCGATGTCGTCGCCGGCGTGCAGCCGCAAGGTCAGGCCAAGGCGCGGGACGGTCATGCCGTCATTGTAGAACGCGACCGGCGCAAGGGAAGCTCAGGCTTCGAAGCTGCCCTCGGTCCTGGCGCGCAGCGCATCGAGCGTCACCCCCGGCGCCAGTTCGACCAGCTTGAAGCCATGGTCCTTGGCCGGGCGCGCCAGCACGCACAGGTCGCTGATCACCATGTCGACGACGCCCTTGCCGGTCAGCGGCAGGGTGCAGGCCGTTTTGAACTTGGCCTCGCCGGATTTGCTGTTGTGCTCCATGAGGACGATGATGCGCTTGACACCGGCGACGAGGTCCATGGCGCCGCCCATGCCCTTGACCATCTTGCCGGGGATCATCCAGTTCGCCAGATCGCCGTTTTCAGCGACTTCCATGGCGCCGAGGATGCTGAGGTCGATATGGCCGCCGCGAATCATCGCGAAGCTGTCGGCGCTGCTGAAATAGCTGGTGCGGCGCAGTTCGGTGATGGTCTGCTTGCCGGCGTTGATCAAATCGGCGTCGCAGTCGTCGGCATAGGGAAACGGCCCCATGCCGAGCATGCCGTTCTCGCTTTGCAGGGTGATGTCGATTCCCGGCGCGATGTGATTCGCCACCAAAGTCGGCATGCCGATGCCGAGGTTGACGTAATAGCCGTCGTGGAGTTCACGCGCCGCGCGCGCGGCCTGTTCGTCGCGGTTCCAGCCCATTGCCATCATGCCGTCTCCCGGGCCCGAACAGTCCGCTGTTCGATGCGCTTTTCGTAATTCTTGCCGACGAACAGCCGCTGCACATAGATGCCCGGCGTGTGGATATTGTCGGGGTCGAGCCCGCCGGCTTCGACCAGTTCCTCGACCTCGACGATGGTGATCTTGCCCGCCGTCGCCATCATCGGGTTGAAATTGCGCGCGGTCTTTCGATAGACCAGATTGCCATAGGGGTCGGCCTTCCACGCCTTGACCATGGCGAGGTCGGCGGTGATGCCGGTTTCGAGGATATAGGTTTCGCCGGCGAAGTCCTTGTGTTCCTTGCCCTCGGCGACCAGCGTGCCGACGCCGGTTTTCGTGTAGAAACCCGGGATGCCTGCCCCGCCGGCGCGGATGCGTTCGGCCAGCGTGCCCTGCGGGTTGAATTCAAGCTGCAATTCACCCGCCAGATACTGGCGTTCGAAGTCCTTGTTCTCGCCGACATAGCTGCTGACCATCTTGGCGATCTGCCGGGTTTCGAGCAGCAACCCGAGGCCGAAGCCATCGACGCCGGCGTTGTTCGAAATGCAGGTCAGATCCTTGACGCCGGTGTCGCGCAGGGCGGCGATCAGCTTTTCCGGGATACCGCACAGGCCAAAGCCACCCGACAGCACCGACATGCCATCGAAGACGACGCCTTCGAGCGCGGTGGCGGCATCGGAGAAAATCTTGTTCGGCATCGGCAGGCAGCCTCTTGTTGCTGGCGCGAACTAGCCCAACTTGCCCGCCGCGACCAGAGGCAAGACGGCTGCGCCCAAGAATTCAGTCGCGTCGCATCGGCTTGCCGACGCTGGCGCCTGGTGTCGAAGCCGTTCGGCAGTGTCCGAAACGGAAAAGGGCGGCTGCGGCCTGTGCCGCAACCGCCCTTTCCCGATGCCTGGCGTAACGCTTACAGCGCGGTGATGTTCACCGCTGCCTGCTTGCCGCGACGATCTTCTTCCAGCTCGAACGAGACGCGCTGGCCTTCGGAAAGGTTCGACATGCCGGCGCGTTCCACCGCCGAGATGTGAACGAACGCATCGGGACCGCCGTCTTCGCGCTGGATGAAGCCAAAGCCCTTCTGGCCGTTGAAGAACTTGACCGTGCCATCGACACGTTCGCCGTTCGTCGCCGGGGCGGCGTCACGATCGCGGCCACCGCCACCGCTGGGGGCGCGCGCCGGACGATCGCCAAAGCCGCCGCTGTCACGTTCGCGCGGCGGAGCGCGGTCGGTGACGGGAAGTGCTTCGCCGTCGATGACCAGATCGGTCGCCGAGACGCGGCCGTTACGTTCCGTCAGGGTGAATTCGAGCGGCTGGCCATCGGCGAGGCCGGTCAGGCCGGCCGCTTCGACCGCGGAGATGTGGACGAAAACGTCCTCGCCGCCGTCATCGCGGACGACGAAGCCGAAGCCCTTCTGGCCGTTGAAGAATTTGCAAACGCCCTTGGCCGTGCCGAGGACGACGCCGGGGCCCATGTCACGCGGCGGGCGCGGTCCACTAAAGCCACCGCCACCGGGACGGCCACCAAAGCCGCCACCGCCGCCGGCACCACCGCCGCCGAAACGGCTGCCGCCGCCGCCGCCGCCGAAGCGATCACCGCCGCCGCCGCCGCCGTAACCGCCGCCGCCGCCACCGCCGAAGCGATCACCGCCACCGCCGCCATAGCCGCCGCTATTGCCGCCGCCTTCAAACTGGTCGAACCCGCGCTCGCGCTTGTCGAAACCACCACCACGCCCGGAACCACGTCCGCGTCGATCAAAGCTCATCTGTCCAAGTCTTCCATAGTCAGTACAATTTTGGGCCGTCGGTGGCGATGCGGTGAAGTTCAATGCGTCGTAACCGAATTTGCTCCAATGCTGCCCCTACAGGAATTTCACCGATTCGGCGAGCGGATTCATCGTGCTGGAATCGGAGCCGGATTCGGAGCCGGATTCGGAGCCGGATTCGGCCTCGATCGCTTGACGCCAGCGCTATGGTCGCCGCGTCGCCACGCTGGCGACCCATCCGGCGAACAGCGCCGCGGCGACGGCGGCGAGGCCATAGGCCAGGCTGTGGTCCTGCGCCATCACATAGATCCAGCGTTCGATCCCCGATTTGCCGATGCTGATCGGCGTCGACGAACTGGCGATCACCCGGCCCTTGCGGATCAGGTGGATTTCGGCGGCATAATCCCCCACCGGCACGCTGGCCGGAATGGCGATGCGGGCGCGGTAGAGCACGCCCTGCGTGACCATGACGGCACCGGCGCTTTCGACGAACAGCCCGGCCTGGCGCTTGGCAGCGATCAAGCCGCGTTCGAAAGCGCTGGTTTCGGCGGCGCTGGCGCCGCTGGCCGGTGACAGTTGCAGATTGTCGAGGCCGATCTCGTAGATCGCGGTGGTGCGATCATCGGCAAGGCTGGCGATCGGCCGGGTCGTTGCCACGGCATAGAAACCCGGAACGCTTTCGAAACGCACCGCATCGGTATTGACCCAGATCCCGACGATCCGCGCCTTGCGGCGCACCGTCACCGGCTCGGCCGGGCCGCGCACAACGATGGCGATATCGGGCGGCGCATCGGGGACCGCGCCGGCGGGATATTGGATGGCGCCGAAGACCAGCAGATCGGCGCCCTTGAACGTCGTGTTGATGTCGATCCGCCCCTGGCTGAGATCGGTGATCAACATCGTCGGCGCCGCTGCCGTGAGCAGCAGCCAGGCGCCGATGGCGACAACTGTCCTCATTGCGGACCATAAAGCGTGAACAGCGCCGCCGGCTTGACCGTCAGCCCGAACAACAGGCCGGCCGCCACCGCCAGCACGATCAGCGCCAGCGCCAGCCGCAATCGCTCGGGCCTGAGCCTTTGCGCCGCCCGCACGCCGAACTGTGCCCCGGCGACGCCGCCGGTCAGGAGCAGCAGCGCCAGCACGATATCGACCGATTTCGACGAGGTGGCGTGGAGCAGCGTCGTCGCCGCGGTGACGAAGATGATCTGGAACAACGAGGTGCCGACCACCGCGCTGGCGGACATGCCGAGCAGGTAGATCATCGCCGGCACCATGATGAAGCCGCCGCCGATGCCCATGATCGCCGTCAACACGCCGACGGCGCCGCCAAGCAGCAGCGGCGCCAGCGGCGAGATATAAAGCCCCGATTTGTAGAAGCGCGTCCTGCCCGGCAGCGCCGCGATCCACGGCACATGCCGCCGCAAGCGTGCCGGCGGCCGCGCGCCGCCCGCCGCGATCCGCCGTTCGGCGAGCAGCGTGCCCAGCGCTTCCTTGAGCATCAGCCCGCCGATCAGCCCAAGGAACAGCACGTATAAGATGTTGATGCTGACATCGATCTGGCCGATCATCTGCAATTGCCGGAAGATGAGCTGGCCGATGCCGGCGCCGATAACGCCGCCCGCCACCAGCGCGCCGCCCATCTTGAGATCGACCTGGCCGCGCCGCCAATAAGCCAGCGCCCCCGAAACGCTGGCGCCGGTGATCTGGGTCGCCGACGAGGCGACGGCGACGGCGGGCGGGATGCCGTAGAAAATCAGCAGCGGCGTCGTCAGGAAACCGCCGCCAACGCCGAACATCCCCGACAGGAAACCGACGCCGCCACCCAGCAGGATGATGACGATGGCGTTGACCGACATTTCGGCAATGGGGAGGTAAAGGTCCATCGCCTACCGACATAGCCGCCGCAGGGGCACCGCGTCACCTTTCGTTTTGCCCGGCGAGCCGCAGCGACTTCGACGGTTCGCCCCGCGTCGCATCGCGCTTTTGTTTGACAAGGCGATTTGCGGCCGGCTTCCCACGCAGCGATATCGCGCTTACCTGTGCGGCGATGGACACTGCTCCCACCTATCTCGTCGTCATCGACAAATGCGAGGAAAGCCGCGTCGCGTTGCGCTTTGCCGCCTTGCGCGCCGGCCATGTCGGGGCACGGCTGGCGGTCATCCATGTCATCCCGCCGCCGGAATTCATGCAATGGGCCGGCGTTCAGGACGCCATGGCAGCCGAGGCCCGCATTGAAGCCGAAGCGCTGCTGGCGGCGGCTGCCGATGAAGCCGAACGGCTGGGCGGCATGCGGCCGGTGGTCATCATCCTCGATGGTGATGCGGCGCCGGTGATTTTCGACCATGTCTGCGGCGATCCGACGATCCGCGCGCTCGTGCTGGGGGCGGCATCAAAGGGTGCCCCTGGGCCGCTGATCAGCTTTTTCACCGGTGAACGCGCCGGGCAATTGCCGTGTGTGGTCATCATCGTGCCGGGCGGGCTGGAGGCGGAACGGCTCGAATCGCTGACCTGAGCGACAAACACGACCGAAATTGTACGACTTTTCGCTGCTGGGGCGGCAATCGCTTGATTCCACCAGGCGAACACGCCACATCGCCGGTAAGTCACCATCGAAAGCGCCCACGATGTTCATCGAAACCGAACGCACCCCCAACCCCGCGACGCTGATGTTCCGCCCCGGCCGCGGCGTCACCGATGGCGCCACCGCCGATTTCGCCACGCCGGAATCTGCCGCCGGATCGCCGCTGGCGACGGCGCTGTTCGCGCTGGGCGATGTCGAGCGGGTGTTTTTCGGCGCCGACTTCATCAGCGTCACCAAGGCCGAAGGCGCCGCCGACTGGAATGAACTGAAGACCCAGGTGCTCGGCGTGCTCGTCGATCATTTCAGCTCGGGGGCGCCGCTGTTCACCACGCAGGCCAGCGGCCCGGCGATCAACGACGATCCCGCGGATGCCGAGATCATCGCCCAGATCGTCGAGCTCATCGACACCCGCATCCGCCCGCAGGTGGCCGGTGATGGCGGCGATATCGTCTATCGCGGCTTTGACAAGGGCATTGTCTTCCTTGAAATGCAGGGCGCCTGTTCGGGCTGCCCGTCGTCGTCGACGGCGACGTTGAAGCAGGGCATCGAATCGCTGCTCAAACATTATGTTCCCGAAGTCACCGACGTCCGCGCCATCTAACCCCAGGAATTTTCATGTCCGGCAATGCACTTGGCGCCGAAGCGCTCGACCTGCTGTTTCGCGATGCCCGCACCTATAACAGCTGGTCCGACACGCCGGTCACCGAGGCCGATCTGCGCGCCCTTTACGACCTGGTGAAGATGGGCCCGACATCGGCGAACGCCTCGCCGGCGCGCTTCATCTTCGTCACAACCCCGGCGGCCAAGGCCAAACTCGCCGCCCTCGCCAGCGGCGCCAATGCGCCGAAAATCCTCGCCGCGCCGGTCACCGCGATCATCGGCTTCGACACCAAATTCTACGACAAGCTGCCGCAGCTGCTTCCGCATGCCGATGCGCGCAGCTGGTTCGCCGGCAACGAAGCGCTGTCCCGCGAAACCGCCTTCCGCAATTCGTCGCTCCAGGGCGCTTATTTCATCATCGCGGCGCGCGCGCTGGGCTGGGACGCCGGGCCGATGTCGGGTTTCGACAAGGCCGCGGTCGATGCGCAATTCTGGGCCGGAAGCAATGTCGAGACCAACTTCATCTGCTCGATCGGCCACGGCACCACCGACGCGCTGTTCGAGCGTTCGCCGCGCCTGTCGTTCGAGGACGCCGCCGCCATCCTGTGACCGGCCTGACGCCAAGAATGATTCTCGCCCTTTCCACGGCCTCCCCGGCGCTGTCGCTGGCGTTGTTCGACGGCGACGCGCTTGTCGCCCATGACCATCGCATCATCGGCCGCGGTCATGCCGAGGCGCTGGTGCCCGCCATTGCCGCGCTGATGGCGGGGCGGGGCGGCAGTGAACGGGGCGCCAGTGAACGGGGCGCCAGTGACATCGCCGCGATCATCGTCGATACCGGCCCCGGCAGCTTTACCGGCATCCGCATCGGCATCGCCGCGGCGCGGGCGCTCGGCCTTGCCTGGGGCGTGCCGGTGACCGGTCTTGAGGGCGGCGCGCTGGTGGCGGCACGCGCCTTTGCGCTGCGCCCCGGGCTTGGCGGTGTCACCGTCCTGCTTGATGCCGGCCGCGGCCAGGTGCTGCGCCAGCGCTTCGCCGCCGATTTTACCGCCTCGGCGATCGAGACGATCAACGCGGCGCAGCTCGAAATCGCTTGCCGCGAAGCCATCGCCGGTGCCGCCGCGC
>JANNJH010000249.1:0-3280 GCA_031405775.1 Sphingomonadales bacterium
CGTGCGGCCATGGGGGGCAGAAACAGGCCCGCTGTGGCAATAAAGTTGAATAGGCTCATTGCGCGATCCAGGGTGTTCCCCTAGGGAGAGCGCGTTCGGGGAGTGGCGCAGCCTGGTAGCGCATCTGGTTTGGGACCAGAGGGTCGCAGGTTCGAATCCTGTCTCCCCGACCATCATCATCGAACGAATTGTTTTTGCTCAGCCTAGGCGCAGATCTTGCGTCGCAGTGTGCGTTTTAGGTGCACAACGGCGGCGGCTCGCAGGCACCGAGGTATGGACATCCGCCAAAATTGAAGCCTTGGTTGGCCGCGCACCCAGCCCAAGTGACGGGGCAGGGGTCTGGAATTCATAGCCGAAGTCAGCGCGATGATCTGGAACGGCATTGACGCTGATACCGGTCGTCAGCCGTCCATCCGGCCTTCGACGATGCGGCTGGCAAGCGCCAGCAGCGCCGCCGCCAGCCACAGTCCGCCGAGGCCCAGAAACGACCATAGCGCCGCCCCGGCCACGGTGCCGCCGAGGCCCGCCGGCGTGTCTATTTCGCAACACAACGCCAAAACACGCGGGCCTATGCTGCGATGCACTATACAAGCCGGCCTCGCCCACGGTAGTTTGCCGGAACTGCACGGACTGATGCCCCGCCCACGTGTTTCGTGGGGAGAGAGGCCCAGCCGGGCGGGTGGGGGAGGAACATTCAACCCGTAACAGAGGGACAATGTTCCATGCGTCATATTCGTAACCTCGCCCTGGCGCTCGCCGTTTGCGCCATCGCAACCCCGGTTCTCGCCGCCGATGAAGCGACACCCGCGTTCAAGGTCTCCGGTTCGGTGGCGCTGCTCAGCGACTATCGCTTTCGCGGCGTTTCGCAGACCGACAAGGGCGCCGCGGTCCAGGGCGGCATCACTGTCACCCATGAAAGCGGCCTTTATGCCGGCTTCTGGGCTTCGAACCTCGCCGGCTGGGGGACGTTCCTTGGACCAAACCTCGAACTCGACCTCATCGGCGGCTACAAGCATGCGCTCGGCGATGCCGCTGTCGATGTCGGCGTGACCTTTTACCAATATCCCGGCGGTCTCGATACGACTTCCTTTTTCGAACCCTATGCCAAGGTCAGCGGAACGGTCGGCCCGGTCTCGATGCTCGCCGGTATCGCCTATGCGCCGAACCAGTCGGCGCTCGGCAACTGGTTCGCCACGCCGGAAAGCCGCATCGGCGACAAGGAAGACAATATCTATGTTTGGGGCGATGTCGCCGCCGGCATCCCGGACACGCCGGTCACCCTCAAGGCCCACATCGGCTATTCGGACGGTAACCCCGGCCTTGGCCCCAACGGCACCAGCATCGCGCCGACCGGCACCTATTTCGATTGGTTGATCGGCGCCGATTTCGTCGTCGGGCCGGTGACGCTGGGTGTTGCCTATGTCGATACCGACATCAGCACGTCGAGCCCCGAATATCTCCGCCTGCAGCCGAACTTCTCGTCGACCAAGGACGGATCGACGATCGCCGGCAGCAAGGTCGTGGTCTCGATCTCCGCCGCTTTCTGATCGAACCGCACGATTATGACGAAAGGGCCGTGGCAATCGCCGCGGCCCTTTTTTCGTGAACCGGCTTTGTTGGCGGCAATGCCCGGCCCCGGCATTGCCCTTCGCGGCGCCAGGTCTTAAGGTTCGGCGCTTCCTGCACATCGGGGGAGCTTGTCAGGTTGATCGACCCAATTGTCGGCATCATCATGGGATCGACGTCCGATTGGGCGACGATGCAATATTGCGCCGAAACCCTCGATGCGCTCGGCGTCGCCCATGAATCGCGCGTCGTCAGCGCCCACCGCACCCCGCAACGGCTGTATGATTACGCCAGCAGCGCCGCGTCGCGTGGGCTCAAGGTCATTGTCGCCGGCGCCGGCGGGGCGGCGCATCTGCCCGGCATGGCGGCGGCGATGACGCGGCTGCCGGTGCTGGGCGTGCCGGTCGAATCAAAGGCGCTGAGCGGCATGGACAGCCTGCTTTCCATCGTCCAGATGCCCGCCGGAATCCCCGTCGGCACGCTGGCGATCGGCAAGGCCGGCGCCATCAACGCGGCGCTGCTGGCCGCCGCGATCCTGGCGCTCGGCGATGGCGCTCTCGCTGCCCGGCTCGATGCCTGGCGCCAGGCGCAGACCGACAGCGTCGCCGAAACGCCGATAGTCTCCGCATGATCGAACCGGGTTCGACGATCGGCATTCTGGGCGGCGGTCAGTTGGGGCGGATGCTGGCGCTGGCGGCGGCGTCGATGGGCTATCGCGTCCATGTCCTCGCGCCCGAAGCCGAATTGCCGGCCGGCGATGTCGCCGCCGAAGTGACCCGCGCCGCCTACACCGATTTCGCCGCGCTCGACACCTTCGCCGCCGCGGTCGATGTCGTGACCTTTGAATTCGAGAATATCGACACCGCCGCCATCCGTCACCTCGCCGGCAAGGTCCGCGTCCACCCCGGCGCCACCAGCCTTGAGGTGGCGCAGGACCGCCTTGCCGAAAAACAGTTCGTCGAGCGGCTCGGCGGTCGTCCCGCATTGTATCGCGCCGTCGACAGCCGCGCCGATCTCGATGCCGCGATCGCCGCGCTCGGCTGCTCCTGCGTCCTCAAGACCCGTCGTCTCGGTTATGACGGCAAGGGTCAGGCGCGGATCCATTCGCCCGCCGATGCCGATGCCGCATGGCGGGCGCTGGGCGGGCAGGCGGCGATCCTCGAGGCCTGGGTGGATTTCAGCCACGAATTCTCGGTGCTGCTGGCGCGCGGCGTCGATGGCGAGATCGTCACCTGGCCGGTGCCGCACAACATCCATCAAGGCGGCATCCTCGATACCAGCCGCATTCCGGCGCCGCCCGAAATCGCCGTGCTGGCGGATGAAGCGACGGCGCTGGCGTGCAAGGTCGCCGATGCGCTCGGCCATGTCGGGGTGCTGACGCTCGAATTCTTCGCGACGCCCGAAGGCCCGCGCTTCAACGAGATGGCGCCGCGTGTCCACAACAGCGGCCATTGGACGATCGAGGGGGCGCGTGCCTCGCAGTTCGAAAACCATATCCGCGCGGTTTGCGGCCTGCCGCTGGGTTCGACCGAACTGACGGCGCCCGAAATCCTGATGAAGAACCTGCTGGGGGAGGATGTTCACGACTGGCGCTCGTTGCGATCAAAATTATGCCTGACAGAGACCCCGAATTGAACGTGCGCCTCACGGTTTAGGAAACCGTTTCGCGCGGCAAACAAATCCACAGGGGAACCGTGAAACCCCGCGCTAGGAT
>JANNJH010000250.1:0-1167 GCA_031405775.1 Sphingomonadales bacterium
GCGCCGCAGCGTCAGGCGGTGCTGACCACCGAAGGCCCGGTGCTCATCCTCGCGGGGGCCGGCACCGGCAAGACCCGGGCGCTGACCGCCCGGCTGGCGCATATCCTGTGGTCGCGGCTCGCCTGGCCGTCGGAAATCCTCGCGGTCACCTTCACCAACAAGGCGGCGCGCGAGATGCGCCATCGCATGGAGATGCTGCTCGGCGACATGGCCGAAGGCTTGCCGTTCCTTGGCACCTTCCACGCCATCGCGGCGCGGATGCTGCGCAAGCACGCGGCGCTTGTCGGGCTCGATCCGAACTTCACCATTCTCGATACCGATGACCAGTTGCGGCTGTTGAAGCAGGTCATCACCGAAGCCGGGCTCGATGAAAAGCGCTGGCCGGCCAAGCAATTGGCCGGGATGATCGACCGCTGGAAAAATCGCGGCGAGCTTCCGGCCGACGTGCCGCCGGGCGAATCGCTCAGCTTTGGCGACGCCGCGCCGGGAACCGCCGGCGGCGCGCTCTATGCCCGTTACCAGCAACGCCTCGCCGCGCTCAACGCCGCCGATTTCGGCGACCTGCTGCTCCATATGCTGACGATCTTCGACAAACATCCCGATGTGCTCGCCGATTATCGCCGCCGCTTCAAATATATCCTCGTCGACGAATATCAGGACACCAACATCACCCAGTATCGCTGGCTGACGCTGCTGGCCGCCGACCGCCAGAACATCGCCTGCGTCGGGGATGATGACCAGTCGATCTACAGCTGGCGCGGCGCCGAAGTTGCCAACATCCTGAAATTCGAAAAGGATTTCCCCGGCGCCGCGGTCATCAAGCTCGAACAGAATTACCGCTCGACGCCGCACATCCTCGCCGCCGCCAACGGGCTTATCGCCCACAACAAGGGCCGCATCGGCAAGGGCCTGTGGACCGAGGTCGCCGCCGGCGAACCGGTCAAGGTCATCGGCGTCTGGGAGGGGCCGGAGGAAGCCCGGCTGGTCGGCGACCATGCCGACCGGCTGGCGAAAGATGGTGCCTCGCTCAACGACATGGCGATCCTGGTGCGCGCCCAGTTCCAGACCCGCGCCTTCGAGGACCGTTTTGATGTGATCGGCCTGCCGTACAGGATGGTCGGTGGGATTCTGCCGTTCTATCGGAGAACCGAAGTGCGCGATGCAATA
>JANNJH010000251.1:0-3174 GCA_031405775.1 Sphingomonadales bacterium
CATCGGCGTCTTGCAGGCGCGCGACGTCGTGCAGGCGCTGATCGAAGGGCGGCCGCTCGATCTCGCCGCGTTGGCCAGGCCGGCGCCGGTGATCCCCGATGTCATCGACGCGGTCGATGCGCTGGCGGTGCTGCGTGATGCGGCGATTCCGATGGCGCTGGTCCATGACGAATACGGGCATTTCGAGGGGATCGTGACCCCGGCCGACCTTTTGGCGGCGATCGCCGGGGAATTCCGCTCGGATGTCGACGATGCCAATGATCCGCCGGCGGTCGAGCGCGACGATGGCTCGTGGCTGTTCTCCGGCGCGTTGCCCGCCGACGAGATGGCCGACCGGCTGGGCTTCGATCTTCCCGAGACCCGGGATTATGAAACCGTCGCCGGGTTCGTTCTCGAAAACTTCCGGCATTTGCCCGAGACCGGCGAAACCTTCACGCTGAAGCGCTGGAAGTTCGAGATTATCGACATGGATGGCCGCAAGGTCGACAAGGTTCTGGCGAGCCCGGTGAAGTCGGCGTCGGCGCACGTACACCGCTGATCGCGATCGGCGTTTGCCTGGGGGGCGTTGGGCGCGGGACGTTGGCCGCCACCGGATCGAGCCGGACCCAAAGCGCGACGGCGGCAAGCGCGGCGGCAAAACAGCGCGACCGGAAATTGCCGCGCAACCGTTTCGCCCCCGCGACGTTATGCCCGTGACAGGGCAGAACATGACAGGAGATTTCGGCATGATCAGCAAGACAATCACGGCGGTCGCCATGATCGCCGGCTTGATGGCGGTTGCCGCCGATGCACGGCCCAAGACCCGCGCGATGTCCGCCCTGGACGCGAAAGAACGGGAGGTGACCCGTGAGTTGAACGCAAAACAGCTCGCTTCGGCCGGCAGCATGGCGGCACCGTCGGGCGCCGCACCGGCTGCGATGGGCAGTCCGATGGCCGCCGCGCCCGATGCCGCCATGCCAGCGGCGCCGGCCGAATCGATGCCGGCGCCCGGCGCGCCCGACATGGCGCCGCCGCCGATGTCGCCGCCAACGGACACGCCGATGACGCCGCCGACGGACGCGCCGATGACGCCGCCAACCGGCACGCCACCGCCGATGCGCTAGCGAGCAGCGACCGCCGGGCGGGCGGCATCACCGCCGCCCACCCCCGGTTTCAGCTCCCTGAGTTTCAAGCCCTGATTTCTTTGGGGTGATGCGCTTGCAGGTCGGGTTGGATTGCCCGCCCTTGAACTGTTCGATGGTCAACGGGCCTTGATAGCCTTCGACATTCCCGGTCATCCAGGCGTCAAGCCGGGCGGGGTCGATTTCCTGCCCGACGCGGATGTCGCCGGTGCCGGAGAATTGCTGTTGGTTCGCTCATCTGCGCCCGGTCCTAATTCGCGGCTTCGCCGACATCATGCCGGTAAAAACTGCCGTCGCAATCGATCCGGTGGATTGCCGCATAGGCGATGGCGCGGGCAGCGCCACTATTGCTAGCGCCGCGGGCTTCGCCACGATCGCTGGCGGTGACGGCGAGGACGCGGCCGCCATTGGTGACGAACCGCCCTTGCGCGTTGCGGCGCGTGCCGGAATGGAAAACCACGGCACCTTCGGCCTCGGCGGCGTCGAGGCCCGAGATGACATCGCCGAGACGCGGCGTGGCCGGGTAGTTGTACGCCGCGAGCACGACGGTGACCGCGACCTTGGGCGACCAGCGCGGCGTGACTTCGTGGAGGCGCTGCTCGGCGCAGGCGAGCAGTATTTCGGCGAGGTCGCTTTCGAGGCGCAGCATCAGCACCTGGCATTCGGGATCGCCGAAACGGGCGTTATATTCGATCAGGCTGGGGCCTTGCGGCGTCAGCATCAGCCCGGCGTAAAGCACGCCGGTGAAGGGGGTTCCCGCCGCTTTCATGGCGGCGAGCGTCGGCTCGATGATCTCGGCGATGGCGCGATCGCGCAGCGCATCGCTGAGCAGCGGCGCCGGCGAGATGGCGCCCATGCCGCCGGTATTGGGGCCTTGGTCGCCATCGTGCGCGCGCTTGTAATCCTGCGCCGATGGCCAGACCGAGGTGGTGTGGCCATCGCTGAGGACAAACAGGCTGGCTTCGGGGCCGGTCATGCATTCCTCGATGACCACCGGGCCATCGATGTCGGCGAGCGCGGCAAGGCCTTCGGCGTGGGTTTGCGCGACGGTGACGCCCTTGCCGGCGGCACGCCCATCGGCCTTGACCACCACCGGCAGCGGGTGGGCGGCGACATAATCACGCGCGTCGGCGGCGTTTTTGAAGCTGCGATAGCCGGCGGTGGGGATGCCGGCGGCACGCGCCAGATCCTTGGTGAAGCCCTTCGAGCCTTCGAGCCGGGCGGCAGCCGCCGTCGGCCCGAACGCGGCGATGCCGGCAGCGCGCAGCGCATCGACGACGCCGGCAACCAGCGGCCCTTCGGGGCCGACGACGACGAGGCGGAAGCCGTTTTCCCGCGCGAAGGCGGTGACGGCGGCGGGGTCGGTGATATCGAGCAAGGCGCATTCGGCGACGGCGGCGATGCCGGCATTGCCGGGGGCGCAGACGAGGCGGGCGACCAGCGGCGACTGGCGCAGTTTCCAGCACAGCGCGTGCTCGCGGCCGCCGCCGCCGAGGACGAGGATATCGAAGCTGGGCGCGGGAGAATTCATCGTGCGGCTCATAACAGGCCGGACGGGCGCGGCAAGGCGCCTGCCGCCTCCACTGGCTTGGCGCGGCGTTCCGTCCTATGACGCGGTTGTGGACGACGAACCCCCTCCCCCCGGCAACACGCCCGAATATTCGGTCAGCGAGATCGCCGGCGCCTTGAAGCGCACCGTCGAAAGCGCCTTTGGACAGGTGCGGGTGCGCGGCGAACTGACTGGCTTCAAGCGCCATGTCTCGGGCCATTGGTATGGCGCGATGAAGGACGAACGCGCCGTCATCGACCTGGTCATGTTCAAGGGCCATGCCGCCACCCTGAGCTTTCGGCCCGAAGATGGCCTCGAGGTCATCGCCACCGGCAAGCCGACGACCTTTCCCGGCCGGTCGAAATACCAGATCGTCGTCGAGCGGATGGAGCCGGCGGGTGTCGGCGCGCTGCTGGCGCAGATCGAGGCGCGGCGGCTGAAACTGGCGGCCGAGGGACTTTTCGACGCCGATCGCAAGCGCGCCCTGCCCTATATTCCGTGCGT
>JANNJH010000252.1:0-3132 GCA_031405775.1 Sphingomonadales bacterium
GATCGGCTGCATTTTGGCCAGCGCCTTTTGCCGCGATTGCGCCTGTTTGGCGGTACTGGCGCGGGCGCTGTTGCGGGCGACATAGTCCTGCAACTTGGCGCGCTGGGTGGCCTGCGCCTCGCGCGCCGAGGCAAGCTGCGCCAAGCGTTCGGCGCGCTGACGTTCGAAATCGTCATAACCGCCGGGGTAAAGGCTGATCTTGCCAGCCTCGAGATGCAGAATATGGTCGACGACGTTGTTGAGCAAATCGCGTTCGTGGCTGATGACGTCGATGGTGGCGCGGTAGGTCTTGAGGAAGTTTTCGAGCCACATCGTCGCTTCGAGATCGAGATGGTTCGACGGTTCATCGAGCAGCAGCAGGTCGGGCTGCGAGAACAATAGCGCCGCCAGCGCGACGCGCATGCGCCAGCCGCCGGAATAGCTGTCGAGCGGGCGATGCTGCGCCGCTTCGTCAAACCCAAGGCCGACGAGGATGCGGCTGGCGCGCGCGGCGGCGGTGTAGGCGTCGATGGCGATCAGGCGCTCGTGGATTTCGGCGACGCGGTGCGGGTCAGGGTGCGATTCCTCCTCCAGCATCAACGCGGCGCGTTCGACATCGGCGGCAAGGACGGTTTCGAACGGCGTCCCCTGCCCCGCCGGCGCTTCCTGCGCGACATAGCCGAGGCGGGCGGATTTCGGCATCTCGACGCTGCCGCTGTCGGGATCGAGCGTGCCGGCGATGACTTTCATCAACGTCGACTTGCCGGCGCCATTGCGGCCGATCAGGCCGATGCGGCCGCGCGGCGGCAAAGTGGCGGTGGCGCTATCGAGGATGGTCCGGCCACCGAGGCGGACAGTTACGGCGTTCATGGTCAGCATGGCGGACGCCCTAGCATGGTGCGCTGCGAAAGGGAACTTGGCGCGATATGCAAGGGCGGGATCGTTGCTTCGTCATAGGCTGCCACTTCAAGCCATGAGAATTCAACGGATTACTGATATTCATGACGTGTTCACGAAGAATTATCAAAAGGGGGCGTAGATAGGGACCGTGGAGCTTCGGCAAACAGTGTCGCCGCATCACATCTGTTAGTAATCAGGAGTAGCTTATGAGTTCGAGAATTACGCGTATCGCAGGGATTGCGCTTATGGCGACGTCCATGCTGGTCATGCCGGCCACCGCAATGGCACAGGAAACCGATCTGAAAATGGCCATGCCGGCCACAACCCCGACCGAGGGTCCCGAAATCAAGGGCGTCATCACCGCGCGCCGAGGCGACAGGATGCAGATCACCGCCGACGACGGCACCAAGACCATCGTCTCGCTGACCGATGCCACCAAGGTCGAATCCCCCGCGGGCTTCCTTGGGCTTGGCAAGCGAGGATATGCCGTCACCTCGTTGATCAACGGACTGCCGGTCACCGTCAAGACCATGCAGAATGGTGACTTGCTGCAGGCAGAACGGGTGAAGTTCCGGGGCGGCGACATGAAGACCGCCAATATGATCAAGGGCGGCACCGCGCAAGGGTTCGAAGAACAGACCGCCGCGACGGGCGCGTTGCGGTCGCGGATGGCCGATATCGATCAATACAACATCAAGGGCTCCACCAATGTGTTGTTCGCCACCGGCAAGTCCAGGCTGACCGAGCAGGGCAAGACCGACCTGTGTGCCGCCGCAACCCAGGCGGAAGCCACCGACGGCGCACTGATCCTGGTGACCGGCTATACCGATTCCACCGGAAGTGACGATTTCAACCAGAGATTGAGCGACAATCGGGCGACGAGGGTCGTCAATCACCTGCAACAGGCGTGCAAGTGGAAGCCGTATCGCATGCTGACCCCCTCGGGCATGTCCGAGTCTGACCCTGTGGCGAGCAACGACGACAGCGCCGGCAAGGCACAGAATCGCCGGGTGACCGTCACCATCCTCGTCAGCAAGGGCCTCGAAGGGCTGTAGGAGCGACTGGAAACCGGACGGCGGGCCACCACCCGCCGTCCGGGATTCGCGCCTCCCGGGCCTAGTCTAGCCGAGCAGGAATTCGACGATGGCGCGGACCTTGGCCTGACGCCATTGCGGGGTCGGGGCGATGAGCCAATAGGATTGGGGCGCGGGTTCGGCGTCGCCGATAACGACGACGCGGCCGGCGGCGAGGTCGGCGGCGGCGAGCGTGGCGGGGACTTGCGCGATGCCGAGGCCGGCGGCGGCGGCGTCGATGGCGAGGCCAGCGTCGGCGACCGTCAGCCCGGGAGCTTGCGGATCGCCGGGATGGGCAATGCGCGGGCGATCGGCGGCGCCGGGCGCGGCGACGACGACCAGCGTTTCGGCGGCGAGGGCGCGACCGTGGATGCCCTCCTCGGTCGGTTCGCCCGAAAAGACGATGGCGAGATCGAGATTGGCCTGGGTAAAGTCAGGCGCGCTGTCACCGGCGGCGAGGACAAAGCGGATTTCGGGGTTGGCGCGGGCATAGTCGGCGATTCGAGCGCCGAGCCTTTTCGCGGTGAAATCGCGCGGCGCGGCGATGGTGATGACCTTCGAGCCTTGCGCGTCCTGGAGGATGCGGACGCATTCTTCGAATTGCAGGAAGCCGGCGCGCAGGGCCGGCAGCGAGCGTGTCGCCTCGGGCGTCAGTTCGAGGTTGCGCGTCATGCGCTTGAACAGCACGACGCCGAGCGTGTCCTCGAGCGCGCGGATCTGCTGGCCGACGGCGGCCGGGGTGACGGCGAGCTCGTCGGCGGCCTTGGTGAACGACAGGTGGCGCGCGGCGGCATCGAAGACGCGGAGCGCGTTGAGCGGGAGATGGGTGCGCTTCATCGCCTCAATTGATGCTGGGCTTGAGCGTTGGATGTTCGAGCGCAAAGGCCGGGATGGCGACTTCAAAAGCGCCGCTCTCGGCGGTCAGATGGTAATGGCCCTGCATGGTTCCCGATGGCGTCGACAGCGGGCAGCCCGAGACATAATCAAAGGCATGGCCGGGTTCGATAAACGGTTGCTGGCCGATGACGCCGGGGCCTTCGATGGCTTCGACATGGCCCTGGCCATCGGTGATCAGCCAGTAGCGGGCGCGCAACTGGACGGTTTCGAGCGAGTGATTCTCGACGCGGACATGATAGCTCCAGACGTGGCGCGGCGCCCGCGGGTCGGACTGGTCGGGAAG
>JANNJH010000253.1:0-2686 GCA_031405775.1 Sphingomonadales bacterium
AAGCGCGACGCCATCACCGCGCCGCTGCGCTGGCAACACGCCGGCCATGGCTGGACGAGCTTCACCCTCAGCGGTCGTCGCCCCGTCGATCCACAGGCGCCAGTGACGCACATCAGTTTCTACGAAGCCGACGCCTTCGCCAGCTGGGC
The DNA here is from genome assembly GCA_031405775.1 of Sphingomonadales bacterium. GTDB lineage: Bacteria > Pseudomonadota > Alphaproteobacteria > Sphingomonadales > Sphingomonadaceae > Sandarakinorhabdus. The sequence goes on from JANNJH010000253.1 coordinate 150, forward strand.
CGGCGCCCGGCTGCCGACCGAAGCCGAATGGGAAGTCGCCGCAGCCGGCCATGACGCCAGCGCCGGCAACCAGCTCGACCGCGCCGGGCCGGTGGCGCCGATCGGCCTGGCCCGTAATTCAACGTCGCAAAGCGGCGGGGGCCTGTTCGGCGATTGCTGGCAATGGACCGCGTCCGCCTTCCTGCCCTACCCCGGCTTCCGCCCCGCCGCCGGTGCTGTCGGCGAATATAACGGCAAGTTCATGAACGGCCAGATGGTCCTCAAGGGCGCCAGTTGCGCCACGCCGCGTGGCAGCAGCCGGGCCAGCGTGCGCAACTTTTTCTACCCGGCGCAGCGCTGGCAATTCACTGGCTTGCGGCTGGCAAAGGATCGCTGATCATGGCGCAGCCGCTGCTCGTCCATAACGACCTGCCGGAATTTGCCGCCGCCGTCCGCATCGGGCTGTCGCAACCGCAAAAGCTCATCCCGGCGCGCTACTTCTACGATCACGCCGGATCAGAGCTGTTCGAGGCGATCACCGACCTGCCGGAATATTATCCGACGCGCACCGAGATCACCATCCTGACCGCCCACGCCGCCGCCATCGCCGCCGCTGTCGGGCCAGGGCGCGCCGTCATCGAATTCGGCTCGGGATCTTCGGCCAAGACGCCGCTGCTGCTGCGCGCCATCGCGCCTTGCGCCTATGTCCCGGTCGATATCTCGGCGGAATTTCTCGCAACCTCCGCCGCCGCGCTCGCAGCCACCTTCCCCGGCCTCGCCGTGCTGCCGGTCGCCGCCGATTTCACCAAAGGCTTCCGCATGCCCGCCAGCATCGCCGCCGCCCCCAAGCTCGGCTTTTTCCCCGGCTCGACGCTCGGCAATTTCGCGCCGATCGCCGCCATCGACCTGTTGCGCAGCTTTGCAGCGACGCTCGGCCCCGACAGCTGGCTGGTCATCGGCCTCGATCTCGCCAAAACCCGCGAAACGCTGGAGGCCGCCTATGACGATTCGCAAGGCGTCACCACCGCCTTCAACCACAACCTCCTCCACCGCATCAACCGCGAACTCGGCGGCACCGTCCGGGTCGACGATTTCGCCCATCGCGCCATCTGGAACGCCGATCTCGGCCGCATCGAGATGCACCTCGTCGCCGTCCGCGACACCGAATTCGACGCCGTCGGGCAGAATTTCAGCCTCACCGCCGGCGAGCACATCCACACCGAAAACAGCTATAAATGGACGCTTCCGGAAGCGCGCCTGCTTGCCCGCGCCAGCGGCTGGACCCCGGCGGCTGACTGGACCGACGCGGACAGGCAGTTCTCTCTCCACCTCTGGCAGCGCGGCGACGGTTCACTACAGCCATAGCGCGGGTTTTACACATATGCGAAAACCGCTCGGAGCGGCGACCTGCGACGGTCCTGCGACATCGCCCCTAGGTTGACTGGCGCGCTCGCGCGTTGCAAGCACGGCGCGCATTGCATCAATCATGGAAAGATATGCCGATGAAAATCCTCGTGCCCGTTAAACGGGTCGTCGATTACAACGTCAAGGTTCGGGTCAAGTCGGATCAGACCGGCGTCGAGCTTGCCAACGTCAAGATGAGCATGAATCCCTTCGACGAAATCGCCGTCGAGGAAGCCCTGCGCCTGCGCGAAAAGGGCATCGCCACCGAGATCATCGTCGTCTCGATCGGCGCCGACGCCGGCGCGACGATCCTCGACGCGCGCGCGTACCACCGTCTATTCGGCTCCCACACCGTGGTGGCGGGCCGCCTGGCCTTCGCCGCGGGTTGGGGCCCACCCGGCGCGCGGCGCCTGTTCTCGGCTGGAGGTCCGGGGCCGTCGGCACCCGAGTTCGACTTCGGCCGCGACACGATTGGATTGCTGCGCGGCTTCGACGCGGCGGACCTGACCGGCTCGCGCGCCGCGGTGGCGAATCTCGACCTGCGGTTTCCGATCGCCCGTTTGCAGCGCGGCGCCGGCTCGTGGCCGGTGTTCTTCCGGACGGTCCACGCCGCCGCGTTCGTCGATGCCGGCCAAGCCTGGGACACGGTCTTCCGCCCCGCCAGCCTCCGCACCTCGACCGGCGCGGAGATCTCGCTCGATCTCGTCATCCTGCACAACGTGCCGGTCACGCTCGCCACCGGCGCCGCGTGGACGCGCGACCCGGTCACCAACCGGCAGCGCGCCGCGTTCTTCGCCCGCATCGGACACGCCTTCTAGGGCCGCGGAGTACGCGGAGTACGCGAACGTGAGTCGAAGCTGATCCGCGTACTCCGCGTGATCCGCGGCATGAATTCCTGTGATCCGTGTCAAAATATCGGCGGCATGAAGACGAAGTCCCGTTTTCTTCGCGCACCCGTCGAGCCGTTCGTCGTTCTTCCTGACGCGGCGGCCGGCGACCTCCTCGCGCGGATGGAGCGCATTTCGTTTCAGGGGCGCAATCTCGCGACCGCGCGGCGGATCTGGGAAAAGATGCTCGGGGACGACTGCACGATCTTCCTCGGGATGGCCGGCGCGTTGAGCGCGGGCGGGCTGCGGATGATCGTCGCCCACCTC
>JANNJH010000254.1:0-3618 GCA_031405775.1 Sphingomonadales bacterium
TGGGACAGGACAAGTGGCAGGCCGAACTGCTCATCAGCTTCGTCTACGCCGTCGTCGCCGGGGTGCTGCTGGTGTTCTTCGTGCTGGTGCTGCTGTACAAACGCGTGCTGCCGCCGCTGGTCAACATGGGATCGCTGCTGCTGGCGCCGCTGGGCGGCGGCATCGCGCTGCACCTGACCGGCAATCCGATATCGATGCCGGTGTTCATCGGCCTGCTGATGTTGCTCGGCATCGTCGCCAAGAACTCGATCCTGCTCGTCGACATGGCGATCGACGAAATGAGCAAGGGTGTCGAACGCACCGCCGCCATCCTCGAGGCCGGGCACAAGCGCGTCCAGCCGATCATCATGACCACCGTCGCCATGGTTGCCGGAATGCTGCCGGTGGCATTGTCGCTCGATGGCGATGGCAGTTTCCGGGCACCGATGGGGATCGTCGTCATCGGCGGGCTGATCGTTTCGACCGCGCTCACCCTTGTTATCGTGCCCGCCAGCTTCAGCCTGGCCATCGGCGCCGAAAACTGGTTGGCACCGCGCATGCGGCGCTGGTTCACCAACAGCGATGGCGCTACAAAGCCACAAGCGGCGGGCGAACCGGCCCCGCAGCCGGCGGAGTAGCCTCGCACTGAAACTGTTGCGGCCTTTTGAACTTCCGGCGACGCCCTTTCACCGGATGCGGCTGGCAGCGACGCTGCTGCTGCTGGCAATGGCGTGTGTCTTTGCGGCGGCAACCTGGTGGCACGATGCGCACCTCGCCTTGCCCTGGATCAAGGCCTTCACCGAAGCCGCGATGGTCGGTGGCCTCGCCGACTGGTTCGCCGTCACGGCGCTGTTCCGCCGCCCGCTCGGCCTGCCGATCCCGCACACCGCGATCATCCCGTCGAACAAGGATCGCATCGGCGACAGCCTGGCGGTGTTCCTCAAGGAGAATTTCCTGACCCCGTCGGTCGTCGCGCGGCGGCTCGAGGACTTCGACATGGCTGGCGCTGCGGCCCGGTGGCTCAGCGCCGACCGCCCGCCGGCGGCCGACCGCGACAAGCGCGGCTTTGGCCCGCTCATCGCCCGCATCATCGAGGCGCTCGATCAAAAGGTCATCGGCGATCTCGTCCGCGACGCCGCCACCGACAAGCTGCGCGCGCTGGCGCTGTCGCCGATCGTCGCCGACGGCATCGATGCAACGCTCGACAAGGGCCGCCACGAACCGCTGATCGATGCCGCGCTTAATTGGGGGCTGCGCACCCTCGACGACCAGGAATCGACCATCCGCGGCATGGTCGCGGAAAAGACCAACTGGCTGCTGCGCCTCATCAATGTCGATGCCAAGGTATCGTCGTCGCTGCTTTCCGGCCTGCGCAAGCTATTGTCGGAAATGGCGAATGATCCGCAGCATCCGCTGCGCCGCCGCATCGTTGAATCCTTGCGCAGCTATGCCTTCGACTTGCGGCACGTTGCCGAAACCCAGGCAACCATCGAGGGCTTCAAGGACGATCTGATCGCCAATCCGGCGATGGGCCTATGGCTGCACGGCCTGTGGGACAGCGCCCGCGCCGGCATCGTCAAGGGCCTAAACGACCCGTCCAAGGCGCAAAGCGGCAAGCTGGGCGAAGCGATGAAGGCGCTCGGGCTGCGGCTTGGCGAAGACGCCGTGTTGCGGTCCGCGATCAACCTCCACCTGCGCCGCGCCGCCCTCGGCCTGGTCAATGATTACGGCGGCGAGATCGTCAGCCTGGTCAGCGATACCGTCCGCGGCTGGGACGCCGGCACCGTCACCGCAAAGCTGGAAACCGCCGTCGGCCGCGATTTGCAATTCATCCGCATCAACGGCACCATCATCGGCGGCCTTGTCGGGCTGGGTATCCATGCGGTGACGGTGGCGCTTTGAGTTGGCGCTTTGAGATGGCGATTTGATGGGCAAAACTTGACAAACTTTGGCGGCGACGACATCGTCATGCCATGCCGACGGTCAATATCTCGCTGCCCGAGGCCCTGCGCGATTATATCGAGGCGCGCGCCGAACAGGGCAGCTACAGCGCCAGCGAATATATCCGACAGCTTATCCGCGACGACAAGATCCGCCATGATCGCGATGAGCGAGACCTGCTGTGGGAGCTTCTGGCGATCAGCGCCAAGCAACTCGATGATGGCGAAGGCGTGGCGTTCGATGTCGATCAGCTGATCGCCGATGGCCGCGCGCGGCGGGTGGCGCGAACCAGCACCGGCGCCGGGTGAAACTGCTGCTGTCGCCGGAGGCGGTTCGCGACATCGCCGAGATTTTTGATTTCAGCGCCGACCGCTGGGGCGAGGCCCAGGCCGAACGCTATGTCCGCGACCTTCACGCCGCCTGCGATCGCCTGACGAGCGAACCCGCGCTTGGTCACCGCCGCGGCGACATCCCCGCACCCTGGCTCGTCCATCCGGTCGCCAGCCATCTGATTGTTTACCGGATCAACACAACCGACGATCGGATCGAGGTCCTGAATATCCTCCACCCGGCGATGGACGTCGGCCGCCGCTTGACGCAAGCGCTCGAACGGGCGCGCTTGCAACGCTGAATGCCCCGGCAGAGCCTGGGCGGAATCGTAGAACCGCCGGCGGCGCTGTTTTCAGCGGGACTCTAACGCAGATTGCCCACCGCGCGCTGGATACGGTTGCAGGCATCCTCGAGCACCGCGTCCGACGTCGCATAGCTGATGCGGAATGCCGGCGACCCGCCGAACGCCGCGCCATGCACCACCGCGACGCCTTCGCTGTCGAGGAGATAGCCGGCCACCGCCTCGTCGTCGGTCAGCATGCTGCCGCTCGGCGTCGTCTTGCCGATCAGCCCGGCGCAGTCGGGATAGACATAAAAGGCGCCTTCGGGACGCGGGCAACGCAGCCCCGGCGTCTGGTTGAGCATCGACACGACAAGGTCGCGCCGTTTGACGAATGCCGCGTTGCGCGCCCGCAGGAACGACTGGTCGCCATTCAGCGCCGCCACCGTCGCCGCCTGCGCCACCGAACAGGGGTTGCTCGTCGATTGCGATTGCAGCTTGGCCATCGCCTTGATCAGCCAAGATGGCCCGCCGGCGAAACCGATCCGCCAGCCGGTCATCGCATAGGCCTTGGAGGCGCCATTAACCGTCAGCGTGCGGTCGTACAGCCCCGGCTCGACCTGGGCGATGGTGGTAAATTCAAAGCCATCGTAAACGATATGCTCGTACATGTCGTCGGTCAGGATCATGACGTGCGGATGGCGCATCAACACGTCGGTCAGCGCCTTTAATTCGGCGCGGCTATAGGCGGCGCCGGTCGGGTTCGATGGCGAATTGAAGATCAACCACTTGGTCTTCGGCGTGATCGCCCGGTCGAGCTGTTCGGGCAGCAGCTTGAAACCCTGCTCGATGCCGCACCCGATGATCACCGGCGTCGCACCGGTGAATGCGACGATATCGGGATAGCTGACCCAATAAGGTGCCGGGATGACCACCTCGTCGCCCGGATCGAGCGTCGCCAGCATGGCGTTAAAGATCGTCTGCTTGCCGCCGACGTTGACGGTGATCTGGTCGAGGCCATAGTCAAGTTCATTGTCGCGGCGGAACTTGGCGGCGATCGCGGCCTTTAGTTCGGGCGTGCCGTCGAC
>JANNJH010000255.1:0-7995 GCA_031405775.1 Sphingomonadales bacterium
GGCGCGGGCCCCGTCATAGCGTTTGAAATGGCCGACCAGCACGGCCTGGGCGGCGACCAGTTCGTCGCCATGCTGCTTGAGGAAGTCGTTATAGTTCTTGACCGTCGCAAGGTAGTTCGAAAACTGGCACTGCAGCGCCGCGACGTTGAGTCCGGCGCGGATATTCCACACCGCATTGGCGTTGGCTTCGGCCGGTGTCGGCTGGCGCAGGATCACTTGCTTTGGCACCATGAAGCCGCCCGGGATAAGCGGAGCGGCGGTGACGACGGGCTTCGCGACCGGGGCCTTGGCAACCCGCTTTGCGGCGGCCTTGCTCGCCGACTTCTTTGCGGCGGCGGCGACGGGCGGTGTCAGGACCAGCGCCAGCGCGCCGAACAGCGATACGGACCAACGGTGCTGCATTCGACAAAACTCACGGCTACACGGACAGGATGACGCCGATATAGCCTCCCCACGCCCGGATAGCCACCGTATCGCGGCACAAAAGCGACGACCCGAGGGCGCAGCCTGATCGGGTTTGCCCGAAAACCGATCAGGCTCGGAACCCGGATTTTTCCGGTCGCCAAATGCCGCGATGGGACGGAGCCTTAGCCCAGGACGCTGCCAAGCTGCATCGCGACCGACATGTCGCCTTCGATCTTGAGCTTGCCCATCATGAAGGCCATCTGGGCATTCTGCTTGCCGCTGACGATCTCCATGAAATCGGCCATCGACACCATGACGGTGCAATCAACCGGCACATCGATATTGTCGACAACCGCGGGCGAAACCTTGTCATCGATATGCACCAGGCCATCGCTGCCAAAATCGAACTTCACCGACTTCTTGAAATTGCCGCCAGCGCCGATGCGGGTCTTCAGCTGTTCCGTGATCGCGTCAAGGCTCATTGGTCTCTCCTTCCCCAAAAAAAAGGGCCACCTTTCGGTGGCCCTTTCCTAAACGTAACGACGAATTTGTCGAGATTACTTCTTCTCGGTGGTCGTCGTCGTCGTCGAAACGTCGGCAGCCGGAGCCATCGCGTCAGCAGCCGGAGCGATCGTCGTCGTGGTTTCGGTGGTGGCGGCGTCAGCAGCCGGAACAGCCATGGCGTCAGGCGCCGGAGCAACGATGACGTCAGCCGGAGCAGCTTCGGTCGTGACTTCCGTGGTGGTTTCGGTCTTCTTTTCGCCGCAAGCGACGACGAGCAGCGTAGCGCCGGCAATGAGAGCGGCAGTCTTGAGCTTCGAAATCATATCAGCCATTTTAATCTCCTTTAGGTGAATCCTGGACCCAGGACAAAGTGGGGTCGGATCGCCCTTATCCCCCAACCGAGGTAGACTTTAGCAGAAAACGCTCGGGCCTCAAGTGCCATCACGACAAGAATATTACAGGGGCTCCATAATTGCTGTCGGGCCTGCGATCGCCGCCAGCATTTCGGGCAGCCTGGCCGCGAGCGCGCGGTCGATTTGCGCCATTTCGGCGCTACCACCGAGGCCTGCGACGCTGGTGACCGGGTCGACAAGGCCGCACGGCACGATGCCGCCGAAATGCCCCAGATCGGGCGCCACATTGATCGCCAGGCCGTGAAAGCTCACCCAGCGCCGCACCCGGACGCCGATGGCGGCGATCTTGGCCGGACCGGCGCTGCCGGCGCTGCCAGCGCTGCCGGCGCTGCCGGCGGGGCCGGCGCTGCCGGCGGGGCCGGCGCTGCCGGCGGGGCCATCGACCCAGACGCCGATCTTACCGTCGATGACGCGCGCCGCGATGCCATGGTCGCCGAGGACGGCGATGATCCAGCCTTCCAGCGCCGCGACAAAGCGCCGGACATCACGCCCGCGCTTGTCGAGATCGAGCAGCACATAGACGACGCGCTGGCCCGGGCCATGATAGGTGTATTTGCCGCCGCGCCCGGTCGTGAACACCGGGAAACGATCGGGCGCCAGCAGGTCGGCGGGCTGCGCGCTGGTGCCGGCGGTATAAAGCGGCGGGTGTTCGACCAGCCAGATCAGTTCGGGGGCGGTGCCGGCATGGATCAATGCGGCGCGCGCCTCCATCGCCGCGACGGCGTCGGGATAGGGCAGGTAACCGGGTTCGACCCGCCATTCGGGCAATATGTCCATCACCGGCCGGCGACGCCGTCGGCGGTCATGCGGCGATCCCCAGTTTGCGGACCAAAGTGCGGCGTGCGGCGATCAGGTCGCTGGCCTTTTCGGCGATCATGATCGTCGGCGCATTGGTGTTGCCCGACACCAGATACGGCATCACCGAGGCATCGACGACGCGCAGCCCTTCGACGCCATTGACCCGCAACTGGCCATCGACGACGGCGGCGTCATCGGTGCCCATCCGGCAACTGCCGACCGGATGGTAGATGGTTTCGCCCCATTGGCGCATCGCCGCGATGACCGATTCTCGGTCGTCGACGCCCGGCCAGGTTTCGCGGGCACGATAGGCATCGAACGCCGGCTGGCGGCCGATTTCGCGCGCCATGCAGACGCCGCGATACAGGGTTTCGACGTCTTCGGGCGCGGTCAAATAACGCGGATCGATGGCGGCGTGCGCCAGCGGATCGGGCGAGGCCAGCCGGATGGTGCCGCGACTTTCGGGGCGCAACTGGCAGACGTGCATCTGGTAGCCATGCTGGCCAGCCATCCGTCCGCGGCCATGCGGATTGGCGCGCAGCGGCATGAAGTGGATTTGCAGGTCGGGGGCCGAAAGGCCGGCGCGGCTCGACACAAAGGCACCGGTCGGCGTCGGCATATGGGCACCGTTGCCGGCCTTGGCGAACAGCCATTTGCCCAGCGCCATCAGCTTGTTGGCGGTTCTGGCGTTGGAATTGAGCGTGATCGCCTGCGAGCAATCATATTGCACGATCATGTCGAGATGATCCTGCAGATTGCCGCCAACACCGGCGCTGTCGTGGCGCACCGGCACGCCCATCGCCCGCAGATGCGCCCCCGGCCCGATGCCCGACAGCATCAGCAGTTGCGGCGAATTGACCGCGCCGCCGCACAATATGACTTCGCGGCCGCGCGCCGTCTCGGCCACGCCGCCGCGCTTATAGACGATTCCCGAGGCGCGCTTGCCGTCGAAGGTGACGCGTTCGACCTGCGCATGACCGCGAATCTCGAGGTTGGTGCGCGCCTTGACCGCTGGGGTCAGATAGGCCCTGGCGGCGGAAAAGCGGCTGCCGTTCTTGATCGTCGCATCGTAAAAACCGGCGCCTTCGAATTGCGTCCCGTTGAAATCGTCAGTGCGCTGGTGCCCGGCCTCGACCGCGGCGGACAGGAAGGCGGTATTGAGGATATGCGGCAGCGCGCCCTTGACCGAGGTGTGGAGCGGGCCGCCGCTGCCGTGGAATTCATCCGAGCCGCGATCGCTGTCCTCGGCCTTGCGGAAATACGGCAGGACATCGGCCCAGCCCCATCCGGTCAGCCCCGATTGCGCCCAGCGGTCGTAATCGCTGCCATGGCCGCGGATATAGACCATGCCGTTGATCGACGATGATCCGCCCAGCGCCCGGCCTCGCGGCCAGTACAGCGGGCGGTTGCCCAATTCGGTCTGCGGCACCGTCCAATAACCCCAGTCGAAGCGGCTGTCCTTGTCGGGCGAGATGATCCTGGAGAGGCCGCCCGGCATCTGGATCATCATGGCGTTGTCGCGGCCGCCCGCCTCGATCAGCAACACCCGCGTGCCGGGATCGGCCGAAAGCCGGTTGGCGAGCACGCACCCCGCCGAGCCGGCGCCGACGATGATGAAGTCCCAGACGTCCGGGCCAGAATTCTTCACCGGCGCGCTCCCCGATTTGCGTTGCGTCTCTGTAACCAAAACCCGCCGATCAGGCCAAGTGATGCGCCTTCAACGCCACTTCGGTGTCGGCGAGCGCCGCCGGATCGACAATGACGCCCTTTTCGACCAGCGCCTTGCCCTGGACGTAATCGCGGACGCTATTGACGCAATCGAGCGCGATCACCCGGCCTTGTTTCAGATAGACGAGGCTGAAGGCGCGGGCGGCGGGGTCACCGCGCAGCACGGCGGTGTCAAAGCCGGTCGAAAGCCCGACGGTCTGCAAGCGCAAATCATATTGGTTCGACCAGAACCACGGCACGGCGTGATAAGGCCGCGGATTGCCGGTCAGCAGGCGCGCCACTGTCGTTGCCATGTCATTGGCGTTCTGCACCGATTCGAGCCGGATATGCGCGCCAGCGGCGAATTCATTGTCGTGCGCGGCGCAGTCGCCGATGGCAAAGACATGCGGCAAGGACGTGCGGCAATGGTCATCGACATCGACGCCGCCAGGGGCGTTGACGCCGCCCGCCGCGCCAGCTGCGATCAACGGTTCGACGGCGGGGATGATGCCGATACCGACGATGACCATGTCGGCGGCGATTTTCTCGCCATCCGCGAGCATCACGCCGCTGGCCCGGGCGCTTTTGACGCCGCCTTCGCTGTGGTGTGCGCCGCTGATGCCCGCAACCATGACGCCGGTGCGCACCGTGACGCCATGGGCGCGGTGTTCGGCCTCGTAGAAACGCGACAGGACGTCGCCGGCGACGCGCGCCAGCACGCGGTCCATGGCTTCGAGGACGACGACCTGCTTGCCGAGCTTGCTCAGCACCGCCGCCGCCTCCAGCCCGATATAGCCGCCGCCGACGATGGCGACTCGGGTCGTCGTCGCCAGTTCGGATTTGAGCAGTTCGACATCGGCGCGGGTGCGGATGGCGTGGATGCCCGCCAGGTCATGGCCTTCGCAGCTCAGTTTGCGCGGGGCGCCGCCGGTTGCCCAAATCAGGTCGCCATAGCCGAAGACTTCGCCGCCAGCGGTGGTGACGGTCTGCGCTTTGGCATCGACCGACACGACGCGCTTGCCGGTCAGCATCGTCACATTGCGGTCGGCCCAGAAACTTTCCGGCCGGATCAGCATCCGCGCGAATTCCTTTTCGCCGGCAAGGAAATCCTTCGACAGCGGCGGGCGTTCATAGGGGACTTCGGGTTCATCGCCGATCATGGCGATGCTGCCGGCAAAACCCAGCTGCCGCAGCTGCACCGCCGCCTGCGCGCCGCCATGCCCGGCACCGATGATGAGGCAATCGAAATCCTGACGCACACGGCCTCCCTTATGGCCCGGTCTGTGGTCGCGGGCGTTGGGCTTCGCCTAAAGCCATTGCCGGGTCGCTGCAACGGTGAGAAATGCGTAAGCGCGCCGGGCCGTCGCCCTTCACTTTCCGCCTCGCCGCTGCCACATCAGCGCAATGGACCTTGAAACCCACCCCGACAGCGCCGCCTATGGCCATCTGATGCAGCGCACGCCGCTGGTGCGGCGGCTGCTGGCGCATAATCCTTCGGCGTTCACCTTCACCGGCACCGGCACCTTTGTCGTCGGACGCGGCACCGTCGCGGTCATCGATCCCGGCCCCGCCGACCCGGCGCACATTGCCGCGCTGGTCGACGCGCTTAAGCACGAAACCGTCAGCCATATCGTCGTCACCCACACCCATAACGACCATTCGCCCGCCGCGCCGGCGTTGCAAGCCGCGACCGGCGCCAAAATTGTCGGCTGCGTGCCGCTGGTGCTGTCCGACGATGGGCCGCGCGCCGATGCCGGTTTCGATCCGACTTACGCCCCCGATCGCGTGCTGGAGGACGGCGAAAGCATCGCAGGGCCGGGATGGACGCTGACCGCGCTCGCCACGCCGGGCCATACTTCGAATCACCTGTGTTATGCGCTGGCCGAGGAGAAGGCGCTGTTCACCGGCGATCATGTCATGGGCTGGTCGACGACCGTCGTCGCGCCGCCCGATGGCGACATGGCGGCGTATAGGGCGAGCTTGCGCAAGCTGCTGGACCGCGACGACGTCATCTATCACCCGACGCATGGCGAGCCCGTCACCGATCCGCAGCGCTTTGTGCGCGGCCTCATCGCCCACCGTAAGCAGCGCGAGAACCAGATATTGAAGCTGCTTGGCGAGGAGCCACAGCCGATCCCGGCGATGGTGGCGAGCATGTATGCCAAGATCGACAAGCGGCTGCACCCCGCTGCCGGGCGGTCGGTGCTGGCGCATCTGATCGATCTGCGCAACCGAGGCCAGGTTGTGGCCGACGGCGATAATTGGCGGCTGGCGGCATGAAGCTTTACAGCCCGATCAAACAGTCAGGAGCCTGAACGAAAATGGACGCACGTCTCAACCCGCTCGGCCCGCAAACCGCGCTCGCAGGCCTCGATCTCAAGGCCGAGATCAACCGCCTGCGCCGTGAGAAAAACGCCGTCATCCTGGCGCATTATTACCAGGACCCGGCGATCCAGGACATCGCCGATTTTGTCGGAGACAGCCTCGATCTGTCGCGCAAGGCCGCCGCCACCGATGCCGAGGTCATCGCCTTTTGCGGCGTCAAGTTCATGGCCGAAGTGGCGAAAATCCTCAGCCCGCAAAAGATCGTCGTGCTGCCCGATATGAAGGCCGGATGCAGCCTTGAAGACTCATGCCCGCCGGAGGAATTCGCCAAATTCCGCCGCGCCCACCCCGACCACATCAGTTTAACCTACATCAACTGCTCGGCGGCGGTGAAGGCCGAGAGCGACATCATCGTCACCTCGTCATCGGCCGAAAAAATCATCAACCAGCTTGCCCCGGACCAGAAGATCCTGTTCGCCCCCGACAAGCATCTCGGCGCGTGGCTCAACCGCAAGACCGGTCGCGACATGCTGCTGTGGGACGGCACCTGCATCGTCCACGAAAAATTTTCGGTGACCGAATTGCTCAAGCTCAAGGCGCAATACCCCGCCGCCCCGGTGCTGGGGCATCCCGAATGTCCCGAGGCGATCCTCGATCTGGCGCATTATGTCGGTGCGACCAGCGGCATCCTCAACTATGCGCTCAACAGCCCCGAGCCGGTGGTCATCGTCGCCACCGAGCCCAACATCATCCACCAGATGCAGTTGAAGGCGCCGAACAAGATCTTCATCGGCGCGCCCGGCGCCGACGGCAAATGCGGCTGCAACATGTGTCCATTCATGGCGCTCAACACCATGGAAAAGCTGTATCTTGCGCTGCGCGACCTGCAACCACGGATCGAGGTTCCCGAAGACGTTCGCCTCAAGGCCAAGAAGTCGCTCGACCGCATGCTCGAAATGTCGGCGGCGGTATCGCCGGTGCCGGTCAAGGGGGACTGAGTTGCTGCTTCCCGGTTTCGATATCGCCGCTTTTGTCGCCGCAACGCTCGCCGAGGATATGGGGGAGGGCGGCGATCGCACTTCCGCCGCGGTCATTCCCGCCGATGCGGTGCTGACCGCCGTCATGGACAGCCGCGATCCGGTCGTTGTCGCCGGGCTGCCGATCGCGGCGGCGTTTTTTCGCGCGCTCGATCCGGGGTGCAGCATCGAGATGCTGGTCGCTGAAGGCGCCAAGGCCGCCGCCAAGACCGAACTGATGCGCGTTCGCGGCAATGCCCGCGCCTTGCTCACCGCCGAACGCTCGGCGCTCAATACGGTGCAGCATCTGACCGGCATCGCGACGATGACGCGGGCCTATGTCGATGCCATCGAAGGCACCGGCGCCATCCTGCTCGATACGCGCAAGACGCTGCCGGGGCTGCGAATTCTAGAAAAATACGCGACGCGGATGGGCGGGGCGACCAACCACCGGATGCGGCTCGATGACGGCGTGATGATCAAGGACAATCATATCGCGGTCGCCGGCGGGGTCGACGCCGCCGTGCGCGCCGCCAAGGCCGCGGGCCTCAAGGATGTGGTGGTCGAGGTCGACAGGCTCGACCAGATCCCGCCGGCGCTGGCGGCCGGCGCCGATCGCCTGTTGCTCGATAACATGGGTCCGCCGATATTGCGCCAGGCCGTGGCGCTGATCGCCGGACGGGTGCCAACCGAGGCCAGCGGCGGCGTCAATTTGTCGACGATCCGCGCCATCGCCGAAACCGGGGTCACCTATATTTCGGTCGGCCGCATCACCCAGAGCGCGCCAGCGGCCGATATCGGGCTGGATTTCGCCTGAAGATTTACCC
>JANNJH010000256.1:0-3370 GCA_031405775.1 Sphingomonadales bacterium
CATCCCGGTGCTCCAGAAGAGCGGCATGAAGTATCGCGATTCGTGGCGCGACAGGTCGGGCACGACGATCGAAACATCGCGATCGTCCAGCCGCTGCTTGGCCAGCACGACATGCGGCGCCCCGGCATGGCCGCCGACCGCTGTCACCCATTGCTCGCTTTCGCTGTCGGGGCCGATCAGCAGCGGATTGCGCACATTCGCCCTGACCCAGTCACCGAGCAGCGGCGCCGCCTGCAACACCCGCGTCGGCATGGTAAAAATCTCGCCAAGATCGGCGATGCGATGCAGATGCGGATCGATGGTGACCAAGCTATCGAACAGCCCCGAAAGCGCCGTTGCGAAATACCGCGACGACACCGCCTCGCCGGGCCGGAAGCGGATATCCTGCCGCATATAGGCGAGATAGGGCGCGACTAGGTTGACGCTGCGCGCGCCCAGTTCGCGCGCCGTCGCCGCGGCAAAGGCCAGCCCGAGGAACTGCGGATCGGGGTTGGCGAGGGTGCAGACGAAATCGACGTCGCGGCCCCGCACATCGCCGGGGATGCGGACATAGATTTCGCCATCGGGGAAGCGCCGCGTCTCCAGCGTCCCGACTTCGCCTGGCAGGCTGGCGGCGATCGCCGCGGCCATCGCTTCATTCCCCGGCATCGGCAGCAGCAGCCGCATCATTCAGGCCTTAATCCCGATCATCCCGGCATTGGCGGCGAGATAATCGAACGCATAGTCGAGGTTGCCCGGCGATTCGGCATGGATGGTCAGCAGCGGCGCGCCGGCCGGCACCCGGTCACCCAGCCGCACATGCAATTCCAGCCCGGCGGCCATGTCGTCCGGCGCGCCGGCAAGCTTGGCGAGGCGGGCGATGCGGCGGTTGTCGAAGCTGTCGATCGTCCCGGCCAGATGCGTCCGCCAGACGCGGGTCAGCGCCGCGCGCGGCGGCACTCGCATCCCGCCCTGCGCCGTGCAGATGCGCTGGAACTTCTCCCAGGCGCGGCCATCGTCGAGCACTTCCGCGGCCATGGCGCCGCCGTCGCCCGCCGCCGCCGCACCGGCAAGTTCGAGCGCCGCGCCGGCCAGCAGCAGCGCGCGCTCGCGCAAGTCAACCGGTGCGTCGGGAGCATTCTGGAGCACCAGCAGCACGTCGCGCGCCTCCAGCGCCGGGCCGATGCCGCGCCCGACCGGCTGGCTGCCGTCGGTGGTGATGCAGCGCAGCTTCAACCCAAAGGCTTCGGCGACGACTTCGAGATGGCCGGCGAGCGATCGCGCCGCGGCCTTGGTGCGGACCTTGGCGGTGTGCCCGACCGGCATGTCGATGACGACATGCGTTGATCCGGCGGCGATTTTCTTCGACAGGATGGAGGCGACCATCTGGCCTTCGGTATCGATGTCGAGGGCGCGTTCGATGCGGATCAAGATATCGTCGGCGGGGCTCAGCCGGACGTTCCCGCCCCAGGTCAGGCAGCCGCCCTCGCTTTCGACGACACGGCGCATCAACGCCAGGTCGAGATCGACCGGCGCCAGCGTTTCCATGGCATCAGCGGTGCCGGCCGGCGAAGTGATCGCCCGCGACGAGGTTTTCGGCATGACCAGCCCCAGCGCCGCGACAATGGCGACGACGATCGGCGACGTGCGGTTGCCGGGCAAGCCGCCGACGCAATGCTTGTCAATGACGATCGGCGCGTCCCAGTGCAGTCGCTCGCCGGTTTCGACCATGGCGCTGGTCAAATGGGTCATCTCGTCGCGGTCGAGCGGCAGCGCCGAACAGGCGGTGATGAAGGTCGCGAGATCGATATCGAGGTAGCGGCCGGCGACGACGTCGGCGATGATCGCATGAAAGGCGCGATCATGGAGACGATGGCCATGGATGCGCCGCCGCACATCGGCGAGCGAATCGACCGTCGGCGGATGCCGCGCCAGCATCGTGTCGCCGTCATTGACCCCAAGCCGCCGCCACGCCGATTCCGACAGACCGGCTTCGTCGGCGTGGAGCCAGTGGTCGTCAATCTGGAACAGCGTCGCCAGCACCGAGCGGTCGCCTGCGGTCAACAGCACGCGCGCCCGTGGTGCCAGCCCTTCGGAGCGGCAGACGGGGCAGTCGGCTCGCATCAGGACGATGGATTCGTCCTGGGTGAACAGCCCGAGCCGCCGCGCCTTGAGGCCGGGGGCGGAGGTCTTCGTTTCTGGCAATAGCTGGTTGATGGTGATGCCTGTCACGTTGCTTTTTCGACCGATAGCATCGCGTTGGCCGGTCTGGCCATATCGTAGATAGCGGGATCAGGCCTGCGCCACGATTAGTTGATTGGCAGCCTGTGCCGCGCGCCGCTCACGGCGATTTTTCGCGCCTGCGATCGCTGGCTGATCGCTGCCCCCGAAGGCCATAACAACGCGGCGGGCACCATCCTCCATATCAGCTACCTCGGCAGCGAATCCGTCTATGAAGTGGCGCTCGGCAATGGCAGCATCGTCAGGCGCTGCGATCGAACCTGACGCGCTGGGACCAGGAGGATCTGTCATGGGTGAACCAGTCTGGCTGGCGTGGCACGCCTGCTCAACGGCGGTACTGCTGTCATGACGGCTCGCCCCGTCCTCGGCGTCGTCTGCTGCACCCGCCGCATGGGCAGCGAAGTTGGGCAAGCCGTCATCAACCGCTATGTCGTCGCCGCGATGCGCCACGCCGATGTCGCGGCGCTGCTCATCCCGGCGCTGCCCGAATTGATGCGCGCCGATGAAGTCGTCGGGCGCCTTGACGGCATATTGCTGACCGGCAGCCCGTCGAATGTCGGCCCCGGGCTGTATGGCGAGGCCGGCGCCGATGACGCGGCAGGGCCGTATGACCCGGCGCGCGACACCATGACCGCGGCGCTGGTCGCAGCGTCGCTCGATCGCGGCCGCCCGGTGTTCGGCGTCTGTCGCGGCTTGCAGGAATTGAACGTCGCTTTCGGAGGCACGCTGCGCCGCGATACCGGGCGCTCCCACGACCTCATCGCCCATCATGCCGCCGAGGGCGTCGGCTTTGATGCGATGTTCGATCATCGCCACGGCGTCAGCCTCGAACCCGGCGGCGTCCTGCGCAGCGCCTTTGATCGCGACGCGCTGACGGTCAATTCTGTGCATTATCAGGGGATTGGCCGCCTCGGTGCCGGGCTGAGCGTCGAAGCCCGCGCTCCCGATGGCATCGTCGAGGCGGTGTCGGCGCACGTCAACAACGCCCCGGTCCTCGCCGTGCAATGGCATCCCGAATGGGACGCCGACACCAATCCCGACAGCCGGATTTTCTTCCAGTTGCTCGGCCGCGCCCTGCGCGGCGAAACCCTAAGCGCCCGCGCCCTGCGCGGCAACACGCTCGACAACGGACAATCCGCATGACAGCTCC
>JANNJH010000257.1:0-3383 GCA_031405775.1 Sphingomonadales bacterium
GCTCATAATCGCGGCGGGCGGCGAGGCCTTCGGCGAGCAGCTGCCCCGTGCGCGCGACGTCGATGCCCGCAACCGCTCGGCTCTGGCGGATCGCGGCGATCTCGGCCTGCACCTGCGCGCGTTCGGCGGCGAGGCGGGCGAGCAGGTCAGGGTCGAGATCGACGACGCGCGCGATCGGATCGCCGCGCGCGACGAGCTGGCCGTCATGGACATACCAGCGCTCGACCCGGCCGGGGACAAAGGCCGTCACCCGCTGCTGACGGTCATCGGGGTCGAGCGCCACGACTTGCCCGTTGCCGTGGGCGGTCTGCACCCAGGGAACCAACGCCAGGATCGCGGAACTGACGACGATGCCGAGGAGGAGCATCCACGCCAGCGCCACCGCTACCTCGGGCGCGCGCATCGACGCCAAGGTCGGAAAATGCCCGATACGATCAGGCCTGTACGGCATCGCCAGCCTCCCGATACGTGTCGGCGACAAGGTCGGCACAGCGGGGGAAACGCCGCTGCCGGTGCGGTTCCAGGCGCAACCAGCCATCCAACGTGATGTCCTCCGGCCGGCCGGTGCAGAGCAAGGTCGTCGTCCCCGCCGCCTTCAATCGGCGAAGCGCCGCCGCCAGCCGATCGGCGGGAATCAGGTCGTAGAGTTGCGACAGCATCAGCACGCGCGGCCGGACGAGGAGCGCGTTGGCGAGCTTTAGCGCCATCACTTCGCCGATCGACAACGGATAGCCGGAGGCGGCAAGCGGTGTGTCGAGGCCGTGCGCCAGCCGGGCGACGCGGTTGCGCAGCCCAACCGCGTCGAGCGCATCAAGCATCGCGCCCGACATCGCATCGGCGCGCGCCAGCGTCAGATATTCCCGGATCGTGACCTCGACGATGGTGGGGCGGTCGAGCACCATCACTTGGGAGCGCAGCAGATACATGTCGAACGTCGCCATGTCCGCGCCGCCGACCGTGACCAGCCCGCGGTTGGGAACGATATTGCGCTTCAGCACCATCGCCAGCAGCCGTTCGGCGCCGCCATCGGCCAGCGTCACGAGCTGTTCGCCCGCCGCCAGTGCAAAGTCGAAGCGCGCGCCGTCGACGTCGACGCCGTCCAGCCGTACCGCGCCGTCCGCCGGCGCCTGCCCGCCCCCGGCGATCGCTTTTTCCTGGGGAATGGCGAACAGCAGCGACAATTCCTCGGTACTCGCGACCAGATCATATAGCGTGTCGACATACCAGCCGAGCTGCGACACGCCGTAAAATACACCGCTGAGGATCAGTTCGGCGGCGACCAGCTGCCCGATCGACAGCTCGCCGCGCAGAATCAGGCTGCCGCCCAGCGCCAGCAGCGCCGCGCTGGCAATGGCATAGACCAGCAGGAAAGCGACGGTCTGCGTCAGGCTGTAGCGGAAATACTGGCGGTGGCGCTCGACATAGGTGGCGGAGACCGCTTCCGACCGGTCCATCGCGAAATCGAGATGACGGCTGGATTTGTAAAAGCCGTTTGACCCGCCAACGCTTTCCAGCCAGCGCGCGGCGTCATGCTTGGCGTGCGACAACGCCACCGCCGAGCGGATCGAGCCGCGCGACCAGATCAACCAGATCAGCAAGATCGTAAGCATAAGCAGCGCGTTGAAGCCAAGGAAAAACGGGTGATAAAAGCTGGTCACCACCAGCCCGACCGCTGCCTGCAAGATGATTGTGAAGGCGCCGATGACGAGGCTCGGGACGGCCTTTTGCACCACGACCAGGTCGAAATAGCGGTTGAACAGGTGGCCGCGGTTCTGGTCCTCGAAAAACGGGTTCTGGGCGTGGACGGCGCGCACCGTGATCTCGGCGACGACGCGCGCAAAGAAGCGCCGCTCGAACAGCGCCATCATCCAGACGCGCATCGCGCTCAGGCCGGTAACAAAAAGCAGCAGCAGAAAGAGCAGACCCGCAAGCGTCCACAGCGGCGCGGGCAATGCGATGTTGGCGACGTTGTTGATGAGCAGTTGCACCGAGATCGGCGTCGCCAGCGACAACAGGCTGATCGCGGCACCATAGATCAGCCCCAGCCGCACATAGGGCACGTCCGGCCCGACGATTTCCGCCAGCCAGCCTCCCGCCTCCCGCCACCCGATCCGTTCGCCCGCCACCTTTGTTCCCTACCTTCGTTCCCGCGGATCGGGGATACTCGAACGCGCCATTGGCGCAAGGTCGGCAAGCCTATGTCGTCGACAAGATATCCTGTGGCCCTACCGCGCGGCGCAGGTCGGCGATCAATCTATACACCGCCGCCCGGGCAAAGCGCCATCGGGCACGGCGATGCAACGACAGTAAAACCCGCGTTGCATCCCGCCGGGCTCGCCCCTATACGGGCCGCCTTCCGTCGGTGTGGGGCAATAGCTCAGATGGGAGAGCGCAGCAATCGCACTGCTGAGGTCGGGAGTTCGATCCTCCCTTGCTCCACCAACCTTGGTCCGGACCGACCGGCGTTTACATTTCGGTCATGGAACCTTCCGCATCGACTGGCGTTAATATTTCCCGGCCCAATCGCCGGGACTATTCGCGGAGATCCCAGATGCTCAACATCCTCATCACTCTTGTCGTCATCGGTGTCCTGCTCTGGCTGGTGAACGCCTACATCCCCATGGACAGCAAGATCAAAAACATCCTCAACATCGTCATCGTCATCGCCGTCGTCATCTGGCTGCTCCAGGCCTTTGGCTTGCTCGGCTCGCTCGGACTACGCTGATCGAGACGCGGCGCGACACACGCGCCGCTTCCTTGGCCAGGTCGCCTCGCCTAACAAGGCGGGGTGATCGACCCCCTGCTCCTCGCCATCGGCACCGCCGAGACGACCGCCATCGTCATCGCGCGCTATTTCGCCACAAGCGCCGGTTTCGCGTGGTGGACAGCGCGGCGCGGCATTATCGCCGGGCCGCGCGATGACAGCCGCCGCCGCCGCCAGATCGCCGACGAGATCCGCTGGTCGCTGGTCGCCGCGATTATCTACGGCATTCCCGCCGGGCTGATGCTCGCCGCCTGGCTTGGCGGCCTGACGCAAATCCAGACCGATTTCGGCTGGCAGGCCGCGCTGTGGTGGCCGCTCAGCATCGCGCTCTATTTGTTCCTCCACGACACATGGTTCTACTGGACCCACCGCTGGATGCACACGCCAACGCTGTTCGCCCGCGTCCACGCCGTCCACCACGCATCGAAACCCCCCACCGCCTGGGCCGCCATGAGCTTCCACCCCTTCGAGGCACTGTCAGGCGCGCTGCTCATCCCGGCGTTGGCCTTTATCATTCCCATCCACGTCAGCGCGCTTGGCGTCGTCCTCGCCATCGCCACCATCATGGGCACCGCCAACCACATGGGCTGGGAGATGTTCCCGGCGCGCTGGATCAACG
>JANNJH010000258.1:0-7171 GCA_031405775.1 Sphingomonadales bacterium
GCTGGAATTCGACCATGTCTTCCTCGTTGGCTGGGAAGAAGGCGTCTTCCCCAGCCAGCGCGCCATGGACGAAGGCGGCTCCAAATCATTGGAGGAGGAACGCCGCCTCGCCTATGTCGGCATCACCCGCGCCAGGCGGACGGCGACGATCTTCCACGCCGCCAACCGCCAGATCTATGGCCAATGGAGCGCCGCCATCCCGTCGCGCTTCATCAGCGAACTGCCGCCGGCCAATGTCGACGTCACCAGCACGATGAGCGGCGGACCCAGCCTGTGGCGCGCCGCGCTCAGCGGTTCAGGTGCCGGCGGCGACCCGTTCGGCGATGTGGCGCGCGGCAGCGGCCGAGGCCCCGGCTGGGCGCGTGCCGCCAATAGCGGCGGGTTTGCCCGCAACACGGGAGCAGGTCGCAGCCCGACGATCGAAGTCCGTGCCACCGCCGTGTCGGTGGGCCTCAAGGGCCGCAGCGATGTCGCGGTGGGACGAAAGGTGTTTCACAGCAAGTTCGGCGGCGGCGTCGTCACCGCCATCGATGGCAACAAACTGGAGATCAATTTCGAACACGCCGGGCAAAAGCGCGTTCTCGACAGTTTTATCGAAGTCTTGCCCGATCAATCGTGATCGGAACGGAGGCGATCAACGCCGCGCCAAGGTGCCGACGATCATCCCGAAAATGTGGACGGCAACCGAAGGCACGATGAAGATCAACCCGGGCACGGCAAAAGCGATCGATTCCGGCATCGGCCAACCCAGGATATTAAAGGCATAATAGTAGAGACCGACGATTATCGGAAAGTTGATGCGGACGACCAGGCTGACCACGATCCCACTGAGCGCCCATTTCCAGCCGAACATGCCTTCGAGCCCAAACCAGGCGATTGCGCTCAGGATCACCGCGACGGCGCAGAACGCCAGCCCCAGCACGTACCCGCAAAATTCCCTGACGTTCTCCATGACACCCTCGAGCTCGACCAATACAAATGTTAGTAAGTTTCTAACACAGATGAACTGAACGATAAAGCTGCCAAATAGTTAACGTTGAAAATCATTTGCGTTGCCGCTGCGGCCCGGGCTGCCTAAACCCCCGTTCACAGTGCCAGCCATTCCCGCACCTCTGTTGATTCCCGACTTTCGCGCCTTTTGGGCGTCGCGCTTCATGTCGACCGTCGCCGGCCAGATGCTGGTCGTCGTCATCGGCTGGCAAGTCTATGACATCGCACGCCAAACCATGTCGCCAAGGGATGCTGCCCTGCTTTTGGGGATGATCGGGCTGGTGCAGTTCATCCCGCTTTTCAGCCTGACGCTGATCGTCGGCGTCGTCGCCGACCGGGTCGATCGCCGCTATATCGCCCGCGCCGCGCTGGCGCTGCAGTTCGCTTGCGCCGCGTTGCTGGGCTGGCTGTCACTGCGCCACCAGATCACCATCCCGGCGCTTTTCATGATTGCCGCGCTGCTCGGAGTCGGCCGGGCGTTTGCCGGGCCGTCGCTTTCGGCGCTGGCCCCCAACCTGGTGCCGCGCGAGATACTGCCCGCCGCGATCGCCCTCAACGCCATCAGCTGGCAATCGGGCGCCGTTATCGGGCCGCCGCTCGGCGCCTATCTTTATGCCGCCGATCCGGCCAGCCCCTATATCATCGCCGCTCTGCTGTTCGGCGGCGCGCTGGCGGCGCTGTTCGCCATCGGGCCGGTGCCACGTCCCGAACCCTCGAAACTGTCGCCGTGGCGCAGCCTTGTCGAAGGCCTGGGCTATGTCCGCCACAACCGCATCGTGCTCGGCGCCATCAGCCTCGATCTGTTCGCCGTGCTGCTCGGGGGGGCCACCGCCATGCTGCCGGTCTATGCCCGCGATGTCCTGCACGTCGGCGTCGAAGGGCTGGGACCGCTGCGCGCCTCGGCGGCGCTGGGCGCGGCGCTGACCGCGATCGCCCTCACCATCCGGCCGATCGAGCGCAATGTCGGCCCGGTGATGTTCGCCTGCGTCGGCATCTTCGGCATCGCCACAATCGTCTTCGGCCTGTCGACCGACCTCATGCTGTCGCTTTGCGCGCTGACCGTGCTTGGCGCCGCCGACATGGTCTCGGTGTTCATCCGGTCATCGTTGATTCAGCTCCACACCCCCGATGCTATGCGCGGCCGCGTCTCGGCGGTGTCGATGACGTTCGTTGCCGCCTCCAACGAACTCGGCGAGTTCGAATCGGGCCTCAGCGCCGCGTGGATCGGCCCGGTCGAGGCGGTTGTCGCCGGCGGCGTCGGCGCCGTCATCGTCACTGGCCTCTGGGCCTGGCGATTCCCCGAATTGCGCCGCGCCGATCGCTTCAGCGAGCCCAAGCCCGAACCCACTCAGATCACGGGTGACGAGATCACCCGCGCTGCGATATAGACACTGACCCTTTGGGAGCCTGCGCCATGAAAGCCAATTCCGTCCTCGAAACCATCGGCAACACGCCGCACATCCGTGTCGCCCGGCTGTTCCCCGACGCCGAAGTCTGGATCAAGTCGGAACGCGCCAACCCCGGCGGCTCGATCAAGGACCGCATCGCGCTGGCGATGATCGAAACCGCTGAAATGGACGGCAGCCTGCAACCCGGCGGCACCATCGTCGAACCGACCAGCGGCAACACCGGCATCGGCCTCGCCATGGTCGCCGCGGTCAAGGGCTACAAGCTCATCCTCGTCATGCCCGAATCGATGTCGCTCGAACGGCGCCGGCTGATGCGGGCCTATTGCGCCAGCTTTGCCCAGACGACGCGCGTATCGGGGATGTTGGGCGACTACGATGTCGCCTCCTAGTAGGACGCCGCGACCCCCGGCGCCTGGATGCCCGGCCAGTTCGAAAACCCCGCCAACATCGCCATCCACGCCCGCACCACGGCGCATGAAATCCTCGATGATTTCGCCGACTCGCCCATCGACGCGATCATCACCGGCGTCGGCACCGGTGGCCACATCACCGGCATCGCGCAAACGCTCAAGGCCGCCTGGCCCAGGCTCAAGGTTTATGCCGTCGAACCGACGACGTCCCCGGTGATTTCCGGCGGCCAACCGGCGCCGCACCCGATCCAGGGCATCGGCGCCGGCTTCATCCCGGCCAATTTGCACACCCAGCTTCTCGATGGCGTCATCCAGGTCGATCCCGCCGCCGCCAAGGCCATGGCGCTGCGTTCGGCGATGGAGGAGGGCCTGCTCGTCGGCATTTCATCGGGCGCGACGCTGGCGGCCATCGCCCAGAAAATCCCCGAGCTTGCCACCGGCGCGCGCATTCTCGGCTTCAACTATGATACCGGCGAGCGTTATTTGTCGGTGCCGGACTTCCTGCCGGCGGAATAATCCGCGGTTGGGGCCTCGGTCGCCGGAACCAGCGTGATCTCGGCGATTTCCGGCGGCACGCCGATGCGGATCGGAATGACCGACGTCCCCAGCCCCGACGACACCACCAGCGTCTGGCCATGTTCGCGGAACACCCCGCGCAAATGCCGGTCGATGAACGGGTTGATCGACCGCGTTCCGATGATCGGCAGCATTATCTGCCCGCCATGGGTGTGCCCGGCGATCAGCAATTGGGCACGGCGCGGCAGGCTCGGGAAAAAATTCGGTTCATGCGACACCGCGATCAACGGCTTGCCGGGCGGTGCGCGTTCGATCGCCCGCCGCAGATTGCCATACGGATCGGGCAGCCTTGAAACCGATTCGGCGCCGACAAGGATGATCGGGCCGACGTCTGCAAAGGCTGCCTCCAACAACTTGACCGGCGTCCGCGCCAGCACCCGCCGCGTCCAATAGCGGTTGTCATGGTTGCCGAGCACCGCATGGACACCCAGCGGCGCGCGGATCGTCGCCAGCGGATACAGCGCCCGCTCCAGCCGCATCTCCGGCCATTCGACGAGGTGACTGCCGGCGAAATCCCCCGTCAACACGACCAGATCTGGGTGCAACGCGTTGATCTGCCGCGCCACGCGTTCGAGGCGCATCGGCGGCATGTTGAACCAGTTGGCGTGGCTGTCCGACAGCTGGACGATGCGCAGCGGCGCCTTCAATCCAATGATCGGGACAGTATAGCGCACGACGCGCGGGTCTTGCACGGCCGCCGCCATGCCAAACATGACAAGGACGACGACGGCGATGATGAGGACAAGCAGGACACGGCGCACGGGAACCCCAGCATATGGTTGCATTCTCGAATTGACGTGAGCGCGTTGCGCTCTGCGCGCTTCGCCGGTCTGACCATGCGGTGGATAAGGCTGGATGTGCCGTTGGGCAAGCTTGTTGGCGATAGATCGACCAGCGGATCAGCGGCTGGCAGCCGCGCCGGCCCCGTCTCCGGCTGACAGGCACCTGCCATGCTTCTCAATGGCGCGCTGGCGCGTTAGACTCCGACACCGGGAGATTTTCGCGATGCGCCTCGACGACGAACAGGAAAGCCGCAACGTCGAGGACCGGCGCGGGCGCGGCGGCGGCTTCGGCTTCCCAGGGCTCGGCGGCGGCGGGCTGCACCTCGGAGGCCGCGGCATGGGCTGCGGCACGCTGGTGATCGTCATCGTGCTGGCGCTGGTTTTCGGCATCAACCCGTTGACCTTGCTGAATGGCGGCGGACCCGCCAGCGGCCCCCCCGAGCAGATCGGCCAACCGCAACAGGCCGACCCGGCGCGCCCGGCGTCACAGACGGATCGCTTTGTCGCCAAGGTGCTCGGCACCACCGAACGGACCTGGGGCACGATCTTCGAGCGCGAAGTCGGGCAAGCCTATCGCGACCCCAAGCTGGTGCTGTTTTCGGGCAGCGTTCAATCGGGCTGCGGCGCGGCGCAATCGGCGATGGGGCCATTTTATTGCCCCACCGACCAGAAGGTCTATCTCGACCAGAGCTTTTTCGACGCGCTTTCGCGGCGCTTCGGGGCGCCAGGGGATTTTGCCGCCGCCTATGTCATCGCCCATGAAGTCGGCCATCACGTCCAGAACCTGTTGGGGATTTCGGACCAGGTGCAGCAGCGCCAGGCGCGTTCGTCGAAAACCCAGGGCAATGAACTTTCGGTCCGGCTCGAACTCCAGGCCGATTGCCTGGCCGGCGTCTGGGGCAAGGACAATGGCGATTTGCTCGATCCCGGCGATGTCGAGGAAGCGATGCGCGCCGCCACCGCCATCGGCGACGACAATTTGCAGCGCGCCGCCCAAGGTGTCGTGGTGCCCGAAAGCTTCACCCATGGATCGAGCGCCCAGCGGACGAAATGGTTCATGAAGGGCATGACCGACGGAACGATCAAGGGCTGCGACACCTTCGGTTCGCGGGATATTTAACCCCCGTCAGTGCGCCGTTCGCCGGGGTGCCAAGTGGAGGATGGCGACGATCGCCGCGCCAATGCCAAGCCCGACCAGCCCCGACCCCAGCGCGCCGGTGAACCAGCCCGCGGCCGGGCCGATCGCCCCCGCCGCCGCGCCGATAATTTCGGCGGCGTGGTGGATGCTGTGGCCGGGTTCCCTCACGCCATAGCCGTCGAGCGCATGGACGATGATGCCGCCGCCGACCCACAGCATCGCCGCGGTGCCGATACTGGCGAGCAGCGTCAGGAACGGCGGCATGCCGGTGACCAGCGCGCGGCCGATGACGCGCCCCGGTGCCGCCGCCCTGCCCGGCCGCCGAGCCAGCGCGACGCCGACATCATCGGCCTTGACGATCATCGCGACGGCGCCATAGACCACCGCGGTGATGCCGAGGCCGACTACCGCCAGCACCGCCGCCTGCGTGAGAATCGGCCGGTCGGCGACATCGGCGAGGGTGATCGCCATGATTTCACCCGACAGGATAAGATCGGTGCGGATGGCGCCGCTGACCATCCTATTCTCGATCTCGTGCGGGTCGGCGTCGCTCGCCTCGCCCGCGATTTCGGCGTGCGGATAAAAAATTTCGTAAATCTTTTCCGCGCCTTCATAGCAAAGATAGGCGCCGCCGGCCATCAGCAACGGCGTGATCGCCCAGGGCGCGAAATAACTCAGCGCCATTGCGCCGGGCAGCAGGAAGACCATCTTGTTCTTGATCGAGCCCAGCGCGATCTTGCCGACGATCGGCAGTTCGCGCGCCGCGATAAAGCCATGGACATAGCGCGGCGTCACCGCAGTATCGTCGATAACGACTCCGGCGGCCTTGGCGCTCGCCTTGCCGGCGGCGGTGACAGTATCATCGAGCGACGCCGCCGCCACCTTGGCAAGGGCGACGACATCGTCGAGAAGCGCAATCAAACCAGTAGCCATGCCCCGACGGCTGGCAAAGGACGCCGCCAAGCGCAAGCGAAATCATGCGCCGGGCCCCGGAACCGCGCGATCATGACAAAGCAAGCGGCAGAATTCGCCCGGCGCCATTGCCCCGCACCGGGCGTAATGCTACGCAACGTTCAATATTAACCGTGGGGGCACGATGATTGGGGCGCTGATCGATTATCAGGGAATCCTGATACTCGTCCGGATATTCATGCCGCTCGAACGGCTGTTCCCGAACCGGTCCGAACAACGAATCCTGCGCCGCCACTGGTTCAACGACACCATCTATTTGTTCGTCAACGCCATCGTCATCCGCTTCGGCTTTGTCGCGCTGGTCGGCCTCGCCATGGCCGGCATCCGCGGCGTGGTTCCGGCCGGCGTCGGGCTGACCGTCAGCGCCCAGCCGCTCTGGCTACAGGCGATCGGCGCGATCATTGTTGCCGATATCGGTTTCTACCTCGCCCACCGCCTGTTCCACGCCGTGCCGTTCCTGTGGCGCTTCCACAGCATCCACCACAGCATCGAGGAACTCGACTGGCTGGCGGCGCACCGTGTGCATCCGGTCGACCAGATACTGGTGGCGGCGGCATCGTATCTGCCGGTGTTCGCGCTGGGGTTTTCGGCGCCGGCGGTCGCCATCATGGCGTTCACCTATATGCTGCAATCGCACCTGATCCACGCCAACACCCGTATCGGTTTCGGCCCGCTGCGCTGGATTTTCGCCTCGCCGCGCTATCACCACTGGCACCACGCCAATGAAGGCGACATGCGGACCAGCAATTTTTCGGCGCAACTGACCTTCATGGACGTGATCTTCGGCACGCTGCGCCTTCCCGATGCGATGCCGCGGCGCTATGGCGTCGATGATCCGGTGCCCACCGATTATGTCCGGCAACTGGCCTATCCGCTGCTGCCGCCCAACCGCAT
>JANNJH010000259.1:0-1538 GCA_031405775.1 Sphingomonadales bacterium
CCAGCGTCGCCAGCGCCTCGACGCCGAAGACGGGGTCGGCAAGACCGTCCGCGACGTCCTCGCCGATGGCGGCGACTGGCTGGAGGTCAACGGCGTCAAGAAACACGTCTCGGGCTATCTCAAGGAATTCCTCTTCGACCCGTCGGTCATCGACGCCCCCATCGACGGCTTTTCCGGCGGCGAACGCTCGCGCCTGCTGCTGGCGCGCGAATTCGCCACGCCGTCGAACCTGCTCGTCCTCGACGAGCCGACCAACGACCTCGACATGGAGACGTTGGACCTGCTCGAGGAAGTCCTCGACGATTATGCCGGAACGGTGCTGCTGGTCAGCCATGATCGCGCCTTTCTCGACCGCGTCGTGACGATGGTCGTGGCGCTCGATGGCGAGGGCCATTCCGAGACAATTGTCGGCGGCTGGTCGGACTGGGCGGCGCTGCGCAAGCAAAAGGCCGCTGCGGAACGCAGCGCCGCGCGCGAGCCCCGGGGCAATTCGCGCGACAACAAGAACGCCGGCGCCAAGATCGCCACCTTCGAATCGGCCAAGGCCCGCGCCGCCAAGCTCAGTTACAAGGACGGTCGCGAACTCGGCGAACTGCCGGCGAAGATCGAAGCCTTCACCGCCGCCATCGCGCGCCATGAAACGGTGCTCGCCGATCCGGCGCTCTACAGCCGCGATCCGAAGCGCTTCGCCGCGGTCAATGCCGAACTCGAACGCGTCCGCGCCGATCTCGCCGCCGCCGAGGCACGCTGGCTGGTGCTGGCCGAGATGGAAGCGGCGCTGGCGGGCTAGAAAGCGCCTCCGGCGGCGTTGTAGATGCCTCCGGCGGCTGGGGCCTTGGCCCCAGACCCCTTTTTACAGAACAGTATCCAACGGGGTGCAGGGGCTCAGCCCCTACCCGCCTTAGGCCAGCTCGACGCCGCGCACGACATCGGGTTCGACATGAACCGCCACCTCCACCCGTTTCGGCAGCGGCGTCAGCGTTGCCAGATCATGCTTGCGGATGAAGCGCTCGACCACCGGCGCGATACTCTCGCGCCATTTGCTGCCGTTGAAGATGCCGTAATGCCCGACGCCGACAGCCATGAAATATTGCTTCTTGTCGTCACCCAGCCCGGTCGCCAAATCGAGCGCCGCCCTGGTCTGGCCAAGGCCCGAGATATCGTCCTTTTCGCCCTCGATCGCCAGCAACGCCGTGCGATCGATCGCCGCCGGATCGATCAACTGGCCACGATGAACAAACTCGCCCTTGGCGATCGCCTGGCGCTGGAACACCACGTCGATGGTCTGCAAATAGAATTCGGCGGTCATGTCGCAGACCGAACGATATTCCTCGTAGAATGCCTTGGTCGAAGCCGCGCTGTCGTCGTCTCCATCGACCAAATGCCGGAACAGCTCCCAATGCGATTTCATATGGTTGGCAAGGTTCATCGACATGAAGCCGGCCAGCTGCAGAAACCCTGGATAGACCTTGCGGCCAACGCCGGGATACATTGCCGGCACCGTGGCGATGACATTCTGCTCGAACCAGGAATAGGGC
>JANNJH010000260.1:0-3391 GCA_031405775.1 Sphingomonadales bacterium
GGCCGGCAAGCGAAACACGGCGCGCAGCAGCAGCACGACCAGCACCAGTCCGATCAGCAGCAGCCAGCCGTGGTCACGCAGGAAGCGGCTGGCGGCCATCACCGCCAGCGAGGCATCGGGCAATTGCCCCGGCGCGCTGGCGAAGACGCTTTCGAACTGCGGGACGACGAACAACAGCATCAACAGGATCACACTGATGGCAAGGATCCCCAGCGCGGCCGGATAGATCATCGCGGTGGCAATCAGTTGCCGCAGTGCTTCGGCACGTTCGCGGGTCTCGGCTAGGCGTTGCAGCGCCTCACTGAGCCGGCCATTGGCTTCGCCGGCCTCGACCATGGCCTGCGCCATCGGCGGGAACAGGCCGGGACGGATCGCCATGGCGCCGGCGAGCGAACGGCCCTCGCGGACATCGCCGAGAAGGGCGACGACCTGCGCGCGGGTCGCTTGATGCTCGATATTCTCGATGGCCAGCGCCAGCGCCCGGTCGAGCGACAGCCCGGCACCGAGCAGCACGCCGAGCTCGCCGATGGTTTTGGTCACCGCCATCCGCGCCTTGCCGCCGGGCTCGATGCTCCGCGCCGCGCCGGCCGGGCGCGCGGCGGCGATCTCGATCGGCGACACGCCCTGCCCGCGCAGCCGGGCGACCGCTTCGCGCTGGTTCGGTGCATCGAGCTGCCCCGAGGTCAGCGCGCCACCGACGGTGACGGCACGATATTGAAAGCTCGCCATCTTGGTTCAGCCGTCCGACGCGACGCGCAGGACTTCTTCGAGCGTCGTCAGCCCGGCGCGCGCCTTGGCCAGCCCGTCGCACAGCAGCGATCGCATGCCGGCCGCAACCGCGACACGTTCGATCTCGCGGGCCTCGGCGCGCGCCAGCACCAGCCGCGCCAGCGCCTCGTCCATGACCAGCAGTTCGAGCACCGCGACCCGGCCGCGATAGCCGCTGCCGCCACAGGCGTCGCAGCCCCTGGCATGATAGAAGTCGTCCTCCGCCGCAACCAGACCATCGATCCCGGAGCGGATTTCGGCCGCCACCGGCCCCAGGGTCCGGCACTCCGGGCACAGCCGGCGAACAAGCCGCTGCGCCAGCACGGCATTCAGCGACGACGCGATGAGGAAGGGCTCGACCCCCATGTCGATCAGCCGGGTGACGGCCCCTGAAGCGGTGTTGGTGTGGAGCGTCGACAGGATGGTATGGCCCGTCAACGCCGCCTGGACCGCGACCTGCGCCGTCTCGATATCGCGGATCTCGCCGACCATCATGACGTCGGGGTCTTGCCGCAGGAACGAGCGCAGCGCCGCGCTGAAGCCCAGGCCGATGCCGGGGGCGACCTGGGTCTGGATGACGCCGGGCAAACGATATTCGATCGGGTCCTCGACGGTCAGCAATTTGCGATCGGCGGTGTTGAGCGCAGCGAGCGCGGCATAAAGCGTCGTCGTCTTGCCGCTGCCGGTCGGGCCGGTCACCAGCACGATACCGTGCGGGCGGTGCAGGATCGGCAGCAGCTTTGCGGTCAGCGCGGCGTCAAAGCCCAGGCTGGCGAAATCGAGCGCGAGGTTGGAGCGGTCGAGAATGCGCAGGACGACGCTTTCGCCATGGATCGATGGCGCCGTGGCGACGCGCAGGTCGATCTCGTGACCGCGCACCGCCAGCCGCATCCGACCGTCCTGCGGCAGGCGTTTTTCGGCGATATTGAGCGCCGCCATGATCTTTATGCGCGACACCAGCGCCAGCCGCATCGCCGCCGGCAAGGACTCCTGCTCCTGCAGCACGCCATCGATGCGATAGCGCAGCGTCAAGCGGTCGTCGGCGGGCTCGATATGGATATCGGAAGCCCGCATGGCGACGGCCGCGGCGACGAGACGGTTGACGGCGCGGATGACCGGCGCATCGCTCGCCATGTCCTTGAGGCGTTCGAGATCGGCCTCGTCGGCACCGGCATCGGCGCCGGCGGCGCCGTCCTGATCGGCGTTGCGCCCGTAAAGCCGATCGAGCGCCGATTCGAGATCGCTGGCGCGCACCACCGCGCGGCGCAGCGGACGCGCCATGACGAAGCCGATCGCCGACGCGGCAAAGCTGTCGAGCGGGTTGGCGAAGGCGACGGTGATCAGGTCGGGTGCCAGCGCGACGGGCAAAGCCCGGGCGTCGCGCAGGAAAGCGGCGGACAGGTCGGTTGCCGCGATCGCCGTCGCCGGAAGCTCGGCGGCGGCAAGAATCGGCAGGCCGGTCGACGCGGCGAAGGCTTCGGCAAGGGCTTGTTCGGAAATCAGCCCGAGCCGCGTCAGCACCGCCGCGAGACACTCGCCGGTTTCCTGCTGGACGAGTTCGGCACGAGCGAGCGCGTCGATACCGAGCAGACCGTGCCGCCGGACCAATGCAGCGACGTTAGCCGGTTCGTCGGCGACGACTGGCGCGGCGGCCACCAACGCAGCAAGCGAATCGAACGACGATGTCGGGATGGCGGCAGAGACGCTCAAGATTTTCAATCGCTCCGCTGGCATCGCTGGGTCAGGTCGTCGCAGGCGAACCCCGCGTTCGTCCCGATCCCGGGGAAGGATCAGCCGATAAAGGTGATGGAGCGTCTGTAGGAGCGGATTACAACAGTTCTGTGTCGTTAATATTACAGTCTCGCGTCAATTTTCTGTGTCTATAGTTTATTCATTTCATCATAAAACTGTCACCGCTTCCGGGTAGGACCAGTTCTCAAGAGCCTGACCGGGTTCATGAGGGAGGAAACAAACCGTTTTGTTTGAGAAGACGACAAGAATGTTCTCGATCACATAGTGTATGTTTAAAAGTTACATGGGTTTTCGGCTTGATTGACGAAGCTTTCGCTCGTTCCGATTCATTATTTTTGACGATTTTTCAACAGTAAACCGAGCGGGACTCCGTCGCTGGTCTTGGCGAAGCCCGACTGCAGAAATTTGGCCGTAATTCCGCGGGCCAGATCATGTGCTGTGTACGCACCCAATTTGTCCATCAATCACAAGGAGTTGTTATCATGACATTCAACAAGTTCACCCTCCTCGCGGCGAGTGCCGTGATCGGCGCCATCGGCGCTGGCTCGGCCCAGGCCCAGCTCGCTTTCCCGACCGCGACGATCGTCGGCGCCGGCGCTACGCTGCCGCAGAACGTCAGCCGCCAGGCCGGCGACTGCTACGGTGTCAAGAACGACCTCGGCTTTGGTGCTACGTCCACGCCCCAAGCCTCGGTGACGTTGTTCGACTTCGATTTCAACACGCCTGCGCTCGACACGCTCGCCAACCGTTTCCAATGCGCCACCCGTGACGTTCAGCCGAACATCACCACGCGCTATCTGTCGACCGGTTCAGGCCAAGGCGTCGTAGCTTATCTCAACAATCGCGTATCGGCGACCATTATCGCTTCGGC
>JANNJH010000261.1:0-5269 GCA_031405775.1 Sphingomonadales bacterium
GTCGGCAAAGCGCATTCCCGGCACCAGGCCTTGGTCCAGCGCGCGGGCATCGACCGCCGCCAGCACGATGGCGCCGCGCTGCTTCTCGGTCAGCGCGAAGGCGGTATCAAGCTGCGCGGCGTTTTGACGCCGCACCCGCTCGCTCGCCAGCAGCGGCAGGTGCAATGCCAGGTAACGGCGCTGCAAAGACTCTGCGATCACGGTTCCACTCCATTCGGGCCTCGAACCCGGCAATGCCGCTGCGATGGCGCAGCAGGCTGATATCGAAGGCCGGCGCCCCCGGCGCGTCAGCGCCAAACGTCGGCAACGCCGCTTCTCCACTCAAGGCCGGCGCGCCCGGCGCGTCAGCGCCAAACGTCAGCAACGCCGCGTCAGCGCCAAACGTCAGCAACGCCGCGTCAGCGCCAAAAATCGGCAACGCCGCCGATGGCGCGGCCTTTATGCCCCAGCGGCTTTGCGCCGCGCTCGGGCCGGGTTCGCCGCTGCGCAGCAACAGCGTCAGCACCCCCGATCGCGCCGCCGCCAGCGCCAGCCGCCGCGTCGCTGTCAGATCGAGCGCCGCCGCCTTGCCCCAGGGCTCGATGATGACGACGGCGACCGCCGCGCACGCCACCGCATCGGCGCCGGCGCGCAGCAGCGCCAGCGTCTCGGGCGCCTGCACCAGCAACAGCCGGGCAGGGTCGAACCCGAGTTCCGCCAGCCCCAGCCCGTAAAGCCGGCCATTGCGGCAGGCGCGGTCCTCGCGCAGCCAGACCAAAGGCCCGGTGCGTTGGCAACGCAGCGCCAGCAGCAGCGCGAAACCGGCGGCGGCAGCGCCATCGCCTTCGCTGGCGGCATAGATTTCGTGCAGCGCCGCCTGCGCCAGCCCGCCGCCGAGCCGCGCATCGACACCGGCCAGCCCGAAGCTGACGCGCACCCCGGCGTCCGCCGGTGGAGCGTTGCAAAGGGCCGCGAGCTGGGCCGGGAGGAGAGAAGGGCGACTCATGTTCCTTATTTGTTCTAAATGCGACCGAGTCCACCCCTGAGTCAAGGCGGCAGGCGAAAGCCTTGGTTGAGTCGATGATCCCCTCTCTGCCGGTTGACGCGAAGGCGTCGCCTACGGCTGCGGGAGAGAGGGGACACGCGCGGCGTCGCGAAGGCGACCTCCGTCGCGCGCGGCGGGTGTGCCTTGACTTGCCAGAAGAAAGCACACCCTCACCCGGGCCGCCGCCAGAGCGGATGCGACCTCCGTCGCAAGCGCGGCGTCTCTCGCCTCTCCCCTCAAGGGAGAGGGGGCGTGTTCAATCTGAGTGAAAGCGACCCTACCCGGTGTAAAGCCTGTCGAGCCGCTCGCCATAAACCTGTTTCAACACATGGCGGCGGATCTTCAGGCTCGGCGTCATCTGCTGGTTTTCGATGGTGAAGGCTTCGTCGGCGACGATCACCCGGCGCAGCCTTTCAACCCCCGACAGGCGCGAATTCACCCGGTCGACCGCCGC
This sequence comes from Sphingomonadales bacterium, assembly GCA_031405775.1. GTDB lineage: Bacteria > Pseudomonadota > Alphaproteobacteria > Sphingomonadales > Sphingomonadaceae > Sandarakinorhabdus. The sequence goes on from JANNJH010000261.1 coordinate 1,479, forward strand.
CATGACGGCGCGGTGGAATTCGGGCTCCCTGGCCAGCTTGTGGAGATCGGCGGGCATGCCCTTGTCGCGCGCCCAGCCCAGCGCCCATTCGGCATCGGGGACGATAACGCCGACAAGATACGGCCGCTTGTCGCCATGGACCATCGCCTGGGCGATCTCGTCCTGCAGCGTCAGCATGCCTTCGATACGCTGCGGCGCGACATTGTCGCCCTTGTCGTTGATAATGATGTCCTTCTTGCGGTCGGTGATGACCAGATGGCCGTCCTTGTCGATATGGCCGACGTCGCCGGTATGGAGCCAGCCATCCTGCAGCACGCGGTGGCTTTCGGCGTCGTCCATCCAATAGCCGTCCATGACCATCTCGCCGCGGACCAAAATCTCGCCATCGGCGGCGATCCTTAATTCGACGCCATCCAGTGGCGGCCCGACGGTGTGCAGCTTCAACCTGGCGCGCGGCCGGTTGCACGAAATCACCGGCCCGGCCTCGGTCTGGCCATAGCCTTGCAGGATGGCGATGCCGATCGCGGCGAAAAAGATCCCGACTTCGGGGTTCAATGGCGCGCCGCCGGCGACGATGCCCTGCAACCGCCCGCCGAACCTGGCGCGGATCGACTTGCGAATCGTGCGTTCGAGCCCCGCATCGAGCAGCCGGTCGGGCAGCGACAAGGCCTCGCCCCTGGCCGCCTTGCGTGCCAGCCGCAGCGCCTGGTTGAGCAAAATGACGCCGACGCCGCCCTGATTCTCGATCTGCCTGGCGATGCGGGTGCGCAGCACTTCGAACAGGCGCGGCACGACGACCATGAAGGTCGGGCGCACCGCCTCGATGTTGGCCGCCAGCCTTTCCAGCCCCTCGGCATAGGCGATCTGCCCGCCCATGCCGATCGGCATGAACTGGCCCGCGGTATGCTCATAGGCGTGGCTGAGCGGCAGCACGCTGAGGAACAATTCGCCGACCGGCTCGCCGGGAAAAAAGTCCTGTTCGATGATGGCGCTGGCGCCGGCGATGTTGCGCATGATGGCGCCATGATGCTGACGCACGCCGCGCGGGCTGCCGCTGGTGCCGCTGGTATAGATGATGCAGGCCAGATCGTGGCGCTGCATCGTCGCGCGGGAGCGAACGGCGGCGCGATCCGCTGCGATATCGGCGGCGCGGCCGGCGATCATGGCGGCGCATTGGTGGATGGCGAGGTCGCCGCGCCGGGCATCCTTCAGCTGGTCGAATCCGCTGACGATCGCCTTCAGATCGTCGAATCCGATGACGATGCGGCAAGCGTCGCTGTCGGCGACGGCGGGCAGCAGCGTCGCCGCCAGCCTCGGCGTCGAAACAATGACGGCGCGCGCCCCCGAATTGCGCAGGATATGGCGGTGATCGGCCTGGGTGTTGGTGGTGTAGGCCGGCACGGTGATGGCACCGGCGGCCATGATCGCCAGGTCGGCAAGGCACCATTCGGGGCGGTTCTCGCTGACCAGCACCACGCGGTCGCCGGGCTTGATGCCAAGTTCGAGCAAGGCCGCCGACAGGCTGGCGACGATGTCGCGGCATTCGGCCCAGCTTTGCGCCACCCAGGCACCGCCGGCCTTGTGCGACAGCAGCGGCCGGTCGCCATGTTCGTCGGCGCGATCGAGGAACATGGTGACAAGGTTGGGCCAGGCGTCGATGCGCGCCGCGATTCGCGCCGGGCGCAGCGGCGGAAGTTTCGCCGCACTCACGATCTTGGGCTCATAGGGGCGTGTCCTCAATAGCCTTCAGCACTGCCTTCGCTACGCGGATCGGCGCCGCCGCGCCAGCCGCCGATGATGCGCTCAAGGCCGTTGGCCTTGACGATGCGCTCAAGGCCGTTGGCCTTCAAGGGCAGCGCAGCGGACCTGGTGCGATGGCCAAGCTTTTCCAGCGCCGGAATCATCGCCGCCAGCGGCGCCCCCTGCGGGCTGTCTTCGATGATGACAAATTCGTCGCTGACATGGATCGTCGGCAGCGCGATGGCATCGCGCACCGAAAGCTTCCAGTCGAGAACCCCGATAATCGCCTTGGCGACCTGCGCCGGGATGGTCATGCCACCCGCCGCGCCAACCGCGAGGACGACGCGGCCGCTGGCGTCATACACAAGGCTTGGCGCCATCGACGAGCGCGGGCGCTTGCCGCCTTCCACCCGGTTCGCCGTCAGCGCGCCATTGGCCGAGGGTTCGAAACTGAAATCGGTCAGTTCATTGTTGAGCACCATGCCGCCCGCCACCAGCGAGCTGCCGAACGGCCCTTCGACGGTGGCGGTCAGCGACGCGACATTGCCCGCCGCGTCGGCGGCGGCGAAATGCGTCGTCGATGGCACTTCGGCGCCGGGAGCATTGGTGCGCGGGGCGGCGCCGGCGGGCTGCCCGGCTTCGACGCGGCCGAGCCTCGCTGTGGCGCTGATCATCCGCCCACGTGCCCGCAAATAATCCGCCGCGATCAGGCCATCGACCGGCACCGCGACGAAATCGCTGTCGCCGCCATAGGCAGCGCGATCGGCAAAGGCCAGCCGCTGGCTTTCGGCGATCAGATGCCAGGCGACGGGATTTCCCGGCCCAAGTTTGCCAAGGTCGAAACCTTCCAGCTGCTTCAATATGGCGATCACGGCGATGCCGCCGGCCGATGGCGGCCCCATGCCGCAGACCCGCCAGACGCGATAGGCGGTGCACACCGCCGGGCGTTCTTTCGCCGCATACGCCGCCATGTCGGCCAGCGTCATCGTCGAGGCATTGGTCGGGGCGGAGCGGACGCGATCGACGATTCGGGCGGCGATGGTGCCGGTATAAAAGGCCCGTGGGCCTTGCTTGGCGATGGTCTCCAGCGTCTGCGCCAGCGCAACGTTTACGATACGGCTGCCCGCCAGCTTTGGCGTGCCATCGGGGTTGAGGAACAATGCCGCGGCCTCGGGGGTGCGCGCCAGTGTTCCGGCGCTGCCGGCGATGGCGCGCGCCATGCGCGGGCTGACGTCATAACCGCCGCGCGCCAGGGCGATGGCGGGCGTGAAGATCGCGCTCCACGGCAATTTGCCCTGCTTGCCATGCGCCAGCGCCAGCATGGCGATATTGCCGGGAACGCCGACGCTCTTGCCGCCGGGAACCGCGTCGCGGCGCGGTAGCGCAAGGCCGTCGGCGCCGATGAAATAGTCGGGCGTCGCGGCGGCGGGGGCGGTTTCGCGGCCATCGAAGGTCATCGGCGTCGAACCGCCGGCGGCTTGATAGACCAGCAGCCCGCCGCCGCCGATGCCCGACGATTGCGGCTCGACCACCGTCAGCGCCAGCAGCGTCGCGCCGATGGCGTCCATGGCGTTGCCGCCCTGCCTAAGCATCGCCAGACCCGCCGCCGTGGCGCGCGGATCGGCGGCGGTGACGGCGTTTGCAAAGGCGGGGGTAAAGGCGGGGGGAGCGGCCGGACTCGGCGCCCTCGCCGCCGGGACGGTGGCGCAAGCCGCGACGAGAAACAGCAACGGCAGGGCGCGGAGAGGTTTTGTCATCGCCCAGGAGCATAAGCGGCGGTTGCGATGCCCGACAAGGGGGCGCGCCCCGGAGCGGGATGATTCTGGCTGGAAACAGCGCCTCCGGAGGCACTTGTCCGGCGAAGCTCATCCCCCAGACTCGATTTCACTCAGATTGAAATACGGCCCCCTCTCCCGCTTGCGGGAGAGGCGAGAGACGCCGCTCCAGCGACGGAGGTCGCATCCGCTCCAGCGACGGAGGTCGCATCCGCTCTGGCGGCGGCCCGGGTGAGGGTGTTCTTTCTTCTGGCAAGTTGAGGCACACCCTCACCC
>JANNJH010000262.1:0-4340 GCA_031405775.1 Sphingomonadales bacterium
TGAAGGAAGGCAAGGGCGGCCTGCGTGACCTGCACACGCTGTTCTGGATTGGTAAATATGTCTATCAGGTCGAAACGGTTGCCGAACTGGTCGACAAGGGCCTGCTGACATCGGCCGAATTGAAGCTGTTTCGCCGCGCCGAAAGTTTCCTTTGGGCGGTGCGCATCAACCTCCACGATATCGCCGGCCGCGCCGAGGAACGCCTGACCTTCGATGTCCAGCGCGAACTGGCGACGCGGCTGCGCTACGCCGACCGCGACGGCATGTCGGCGGTCGAACGCTTCATGCGGCATTATTTCCTGGTGGCAAAGACGGTGGGCGACCTGACCGGGATTTTCCTCGCCCAACTCGATGAAAGCTTTGCCAAGTCGAGCTGGCTGCCGGCGCTGACCCGGCGTCCGGCCAAGCTCAACGGCTTCACTCTGCGGCGCGGCCGCATCGGCGTGCCATCGGACGATTTCTTTGCCGCCAACCCGGTGCGGCTGCTCGAAATCTTTGCGCTCGCCGATGCGCAAAAGCTGACCATTCACCCGCTCGCCATGCGCCAGGCGGCGCGTGATGCCAATCTGATCAACGAGCGCATCCGCCGCGACCCGGCCGCCAACGCACTGTTCGTGGACGTGCTGACCAGCCGCAACGACCCCGAAACGGTGCTGCGCTGGATGAACGAGGCCGGGGTCTTCGGGCGTTTCGTTCCCGATTTCGGGCGGGTGGTGGCGCAGATGCAGTACGACATGTACCATCATTACACCGTCGACGAGCACACCATCCGCGCCATCGGGTTGGTGGCGCGAATCGAATCGGGGGATCTCAAGGCCGAACATCCGGTGTCGGCCAAGGTCGTCCAGCAACTCGTGTCGCGGCGCGTGCTGCACACCGCGGTGCTGCTCCATGATATCGCCAAGGGCCGTGGCGGCGATCACAGCGAACTGGGCGCCGATATCGCCGAACGGCTGTGCCCGCGGCTGGGGCTGACGCCGGCCGAGACCGAAACCGTCGCCTGGCTGGTCCGCCATCACCTGCTGATGTCGGACACCGCCTTCAAGCGCGACCTGTCCGATTTCAAGACCATCCTCGATTTCGTCGAGATCGTTGCCTCGCCCGAACGCCTGCGGCTGCTGCTTGTCCTGACGGTTGTCGATATCCGCGCCGTCGGGCCGGGCGTCTGGAACAACTGGAAGGGGCAACTGCTCCGCGACCTGTACGAATCGGCGGAGGAAGTGCTGCGCCTCGGCCACAAGCGCAAGGGCCGCAGCGAACGCATCGACGCCAAGCAGGAAGGTCTGGCGGCGACGCTCAATTGGGACGCACCGCGCTTTGCCGCCTATGCCAGGCGCTTCGGCGACAGCTACTGGATCGCCGAACCCGCCGAGGCGCTGGCCGGCAACGCCGCGATGATCGCCGCCGCCGATGCCGCCGATCTGCCGCTTTCAATTACCACCATGCCCGATCCGGCATCGGGAACGACGCTGGTCAGCATCTATGCCGCCGATCACCCGGGGCTGTTCTATCGCTTGGCCGGCGCCATATCGTTGGGCGGTGCCAACATCCTCGACGCGCGCATCCACACGACCCGCGACGGCCAGGCCATCGACAATTTCGTCATCGCCGACCCGATCGGGCGACCTTTCGCCGAACCGGTGCAACTGGCGCGGTTGAAGCGCACGATCGAGGATGTGCTGACCGGCAAGATCCGCCTTGCCGATCGCCTCGCCGCCCGGCCGCTGGCGCGCCGCCGCGCCGAAGTCTTCAAGGTCGAGCCCAATGTGATGATCGATAACAAGGCATCGAACCGCTATACCGTGGTCGAAGTCAACGCCGCCGACCGCCCGGCGCTGCTTTATTCGCTCACCAATGCGCTGTTCCAAAGCCGGGTGACCATCCACAGCGCCCATATCGCCACCTATGGCGAGCGCGCGACCGACACTTTCTACCTGACCGACCTGACGGGTGCGAAGATCGACAGCGCCGCACGGCTGAAGACCCTTGAAAAGCGCCTGCTCGGCTTGGCCGGCGGCAATACCGGGCGGACCGAAACGCTGGAGCAACACGCAGCCGAATAGCCCCCGGCAGCGGATTCAGCCGCGCGTGCTGCGATGGGCGTCGTCGCGGCCCTCGGCAAAGACCATCTGGTTGCCATCGGGGTCGCGGATGATAGCAACGCCGCCGTCGTCGAATCGCCACTCGGCAAGGCTGTCCATCGGCGTCGCATCGGGCGCGCGACCGAGCAGTGCTGCATACCAGCGCGTCGCCGCGCCGATATCGCGCACCGCGACATCGGCGAGCACGTTGGCGATCATCGCGGATCGGCGGTTGTTGTCGCGTCCTCCGGCGTCGCTTTGGGCGCGCCCAGATACACCCACGCCAGCGCCGCCACCGCGAGGATCAGCGAAAAGATCAGCATATAGCGGACGATATGCGGGGTCACGCCGCCGCGGGCTTGCGTCGTCGTCAGCACTTCGGGTTCTTCGGGGGGTTCTTCGGGCATGGAACTTCCTTGGGCGGCGTCGTCGCTCTTCAACCCCCGGGCGCCGGATTTGTTCCGGCAGCGGCGATGCGCACGATTGACGCGGCTGGTCCAAAGCCGCTTATACGCGGCGCAGGAGACATGACGATGACCAAGCCGACCCTCGAAGACTGGCGGAAAATGGCCGCCAAGGAGGTCAAGGGCGCCGACCTGACCTGGGCAACGCCCGAAGGCATCGACGTCAAGCCGCTTTACACCGCCGCCGATGTCGAAGGCTTGGATCCCGGCATCCCCGGTTTTGCCCCCTTTACCCGCGGCGTCCGCGCCAGCATGTATGCCGGCCGTCCCTGGACGATCCGCCAATACGCCGGTTTCAGCACCGCCGAGGCTTCCAACGCCTTCTACCGCCGCAACCTTGCGGGCGGGCAAAAGGGCTTGTCGGTCGCCTTCGATCTCGCCACCCATCGCGGTTATGATTCCGACCACCCGCGCGTTGCCGGCGATGTCGGCAAGGCCGGTGTCGCCATCGACAGCGTCGAGGACATGAAAATCCTGTTCGGCGGCATCCCGCTCGACCAGATGTCGGTCAGCATGACGATGAACGGCGCCGTCATCCCCTGCCTGGCGTTCTTCATCGTCGCGGCGGAGGAAGCCGGGGTCGATCAGGCCAAGCTCGACGGCACCATCCAGAACGATGTGCTCAAGGAGTTCATGGTCCGCAATACCTATATCTACCCGCCGGCGCCAAGCATGCGGATTGTCGCCGACATCATCGAATATACCAGCAAATTCATGCCCAAGTTCAACAGCATCAGCATTTCCGGCTATCATATGCAGGAAGCCGGTGCGACCAATTTGCAGGAACTGGCGTTCACGCTCGCCGACGGCATCGAATATGTCCGCGCGGCGCAGGCCAAGGGCCTTGATATCGACGCTTTCGCGCCGCGGCTGAGCTTTTTCTTCGCCATCGGCATGAATTTCTTCATGGAAATCGCCAAGCTGCGCGCCGCGCGCACGCTCTGGGCCCAGATCATGGCCGATCTCGGCGCCAAGGACCCGCGCAGCCTGATGCTGCGCACCCATTGCCAGACCAGCGGCGTGTCGTTGCAGGAACAGGACCCCTATAACAACGTCATCCGCACCACGGTCGAGGCGATGGCGGCAGCCTTGGGCGGCACGCAATCGCTCCACACCAACGCGCTCGATGAAGCCATCGCGCTGCCGACCGATTTCTCCGCGCGCATCGCTCGCAACACGCAATTGGTGTTGCAGGAGGAAGCCGGCATCACCAATGTCGTCGATCCGCTCGGCGGCAGCTATTACATCGAAGCGCTGACCGACCAATTGGTCAAGGGCGCTGAAAAGATCATGGCCGAAGTCGCGGCGCTCGGCGGCATGACCAAGGCCGTCGAAAGCGGCATGCCCAAGCTTGAAATCGAGAAAGCCGCAGCGGCGCGACAGGCCCGGGTCGACATGGGGCGCGAAGTCATCGTCGGCGTCAACAAATACAGGCCGGCGACCCAGGAAAAGCTCGACATCCTCAACGTCGACACCGCTGTTGTGCGTGCTGGCCAGATCGAACGCCTCGCCGCCATCCGCGCCGCGCGTGACCCGTCGGCGGTCGATGCGGCGCTCGATGGCTTGCGCAAGGGTGCGGCGGCAAGCGAAAATCTGCTCGGCCTTGCCGTCATCGCCGCCCGCGCCCGCGCGACGCTCGGCGAGATCAGCAGCGCGCTCGAGGATGTTTTTGGCCGCCACACCGCCGTCGTGAAGATGGTCAAGGGCATCTACGCCGACGCCTACAAGGGCGATCCGGCGTATATCCGCGTCGCCGAAGGCGTTGCGGCGTTCGAACGCCGCAAGGGTCGCAAGC
>JANNJH010000263.1:0-2922 GCA_031405775.1 Sphingomonadales bacterium
TTTTATCCGGGGCCGGGGCTTGGCGGGCACTGCATTCCGATCGACCCATTCTACCTGACGTGGAAAGCGCGCGAGTTCGAAATCGCGACGCGGTTCATCGAACTGGCGGGCGAGGTCAACACCGCCATGCCGCGCTATGTCGTCGAACGCACGGCGCAGGCGCTCGACCTGCGGTTCGGCAAGGGGCTGCGCGGAACCCGGGTGCTGCTGCTCGGCGTCGCCTATAAAAAGAACGTTAACGACGTCCGCGAATCGCCGGCGCTCAAACTCATCGAGCTGCTTTCGGCGCGCGGCGCGCTGGTCGATTTTGCCGACCCGCATGTGCCGGCGATCGGCCCGTCGCGCGAACACGCGCGGCTGACCGGGCAGCGCGCGGTCATCGCGCAAGGGCCGGCGCTTGGCGATTATGCCGTCGCCATCGTCGTCACCGATCACGACGCCTTCGACTATGCAGCGATCCTCGATGGCGTGCCGCTGGTCATCGACACGCGCAACGCCTTTGCCCGGCGTGGGCTGCCGATGGAGAAGGTCGTCAAGGCATAGACTTGGGCATGGCGCGGGACATGGCGCTTGCGGCAGGCAACGCGATGTCTGGATCGGGCGCCGGCCGGGCGATGTGAATCCAGCCTGCCCCGCTGGCCGACTGGCGACGATCCCAGCGATAGCCGTAGCGGCTCAGAATGTCCCAACCGATCACCCAGGCAAAGCGACCGTCGATGACATAGGTCGCCGCCACGCCGCGGTGCATAACATCGATGGTCAGCACGGCGTGGTATTCGCGTTGCTCGGTCCACACCAGCGCGAGGCGCAGGCTCGATGCCGGCCAGCCTTGCGCGATCAGCGCGGCGCGGGCGAACAGCGCCTTGTCCTCGCAGTCGCCGCCGGATGCATCGGCGACTTCCCAATGATCGGCCCGGCGGAAATGGTCGGAATCGCGACGGTCGGCAAGCGCGAAGGTCTCGCGACTGGCCACCGAAAGTTGCTGCCAGCGCTCGCTGTCGAGCTCGACAGGCTGGGCCGCGACCTGACCCGCTGCAAGCAGCATGGCAAGCAAGGCCGCCGCCAGCGCGCTTTTCGACCCGGAAGCACGCCCTAGCCGATACATGCGGGATCTTCCGGATGGCGACGACAAAAGTCGCGCATCGGAACCGGCGCCATGGCCGGACTGCCATCCGGCATCGCAACAGCTCGGGGAATCGGGTCGCAGGCGCCGTCGCCGGACCCGCCGTGCATGGCGCAAAAGGCGAACCATCCGGGCGGACTTGGCGTCAGAATAGCAGTGGTCACCAGCCGCGTGCCGTTGCCGGTCGCACAACCGCAGACAAGCGCAAGCAGTCCCAAAATAGCTGCCGATTTGAACCTTCCACCGATCCGCATGACAGGTTTAACGGGCTGGCTGACGTGCGATTTATCGCTGCAAAGCGACTGCATTGGTTAGCGAAATACAAATGTGGGCGACCGGCCCGATGACGGGACGGACACGGGTTTGCCGACGGATGAAGACCTTGGCGCTCATGCCGCCACCAGCGCGCCCAGTGTCAGGCCGGCTTCCGCATGCCCATGGCAAGGCCGACATCGGCGGCATCGGCATTTTTCAACGACGACCGCGATTTTGCGCGGCGCTGCCCGACGTCCGCACCATTCATCGCGCCGACAGCCGCCGGATTGTAAAGGATTTTGCAATCTAGAAGGATTTGCCCATGTCCACCTTGCGAACATCTCCCGCCCGCCGGCTGCTGCCGCTTGCCTTGTTGCTGCTGACCGGCGGTTGCGCCTCTGCCTATGCCCAGGACTATGCCCCCGACTATCCGTCCGGCTATGATGAGGGGTTCAGCGACTCTGACGTCATCCAGCCGGGCGACCTGTTCGGCGGCCAGAATGTCGCGTCGATCGAGCTGTTCTTTGGCCCCCTCGAGCCCCACGGCCGCTGGGTCAACAGCCGCTTTGGTCGCAGCTTTCGGCCCGATGCGCCACGGGACTGGCGGCCCTATGTCAACGGCCGCTGGGGCGACAACCGGCTGTGGATCAGCGACGACCCCTGGGGCTGGGCGACCGACCATTACGGCCGCTGGGGTTTCGACGAGCGGATCGGCTGGGTCTGGGTTCCCGACACCGAATGGGCGCCATCATGGGTGGCATGGCGCGAGGCCGGTGACGTGACCGGCTGGGCGCCGATCCCGCCGGGCATCCGCTATTCGATCGGCATCGGCTTTGGCGGCGGCTTTGGCTATGACGACTGGAACAGCTGGTACGGCCCGAGCTGGGTCTGGGTGCAGCGTTCCCATGTCTATCAGCGCGGCTTTGGCGGCGGCATCCTGCCGTGGCACCGCGGCCAGGATTATTGGCGCGGCAGCCGCTGGAATTACCGCAGCGGCTGGAACGGCCGGCCGGGCTATGACAGCCATCCGGGCTGGCGCGGCAACAGCCGTTTCGGCGGCGCGAGCGGCCGGCCCGGCCAATGGACGAGCGGCCGGCCCGGCCAATGGAATGCTCGCCCCGGCCAAGGTCGCCCGGGGGTCGGCGGGAGCATCGGCGACGGGAACATCGGCGGCGGACGTCCCGGAACCAGCCAGCCGCAGGTCCAGCCCGGGCAATGGCAAGGACGGCCCGAAAGCGCACGCCCCGATCGCAGCAACTGGCAGGGCCGCGAACGTCCGAACGCCAGCCAGCCGCAAGGCGAGTCCGGCGGCAGCCAGTGGCAGGGCCGGCGCGGTCCGGGCGGCGGCGCCAGTGGTGGCGAAGCCATCGGCGGCGGCGTGATCGCCCAGCCGGTGCCGCAGGCGCAGCGCCAGCCCGACGGCGCACGCCCCGACGGCGGCCGGCGGAATTGCGAGAGCCACCACTTCGCGAACTTGGGTTGCGGGTAGTTGCAGTTGCGCTTCGAGAAATGCATCGGATTCGGGTCGGTCACCTTGCGGCCGT
>JANNJH010000264.1:0-7336 GCA_031405775.1 Sphingomonadales bacterium
CGCGATCCTGACCTTGGCACGAAGGGCGGCAATGCGGCGGAGCAGGGGATAAAAGGCGTCTGGGGCCACGGCCACAGCCACTGGAGGCGTCTATCCTTGGCCTAACTTCGCACAAAGCCAATCGAGCTGATCGAGGCTGGCAAAGCGGATCGTCAGGCTGCCGCTGGCGCCGCCGGCGGCCACCGCCAGTGCGACCGGCATCCCAAGACTTTCGGCGAGCTGGATTTCCAGCGCGTCGACGTTGGCGTCGTTGCCCGGCCCCGGTCCGACGGGTGGCCCCAGTCCATGGCGCGGCTGCGGCTTGCTGCGTCCCGCTGCCAGTTCCTCGACGGCGCGGACCGAAAGCCCTTCGGCGACAGCGCGTTTGGCCAGCGCCTCGGGGTCGGCCGCCGACGCCAGCGCGCGGGCATGGCCCATCGCCAGCCGTCCGTCTTCGACCATCGACTGGACGCTTTCCGGAAGCTCGAGCAAACGCAGCAAGTTGGTGACATGGCTGCGCGACTTTCCGACGATGCCGGCGAGCACCTGCTGGGTATGGCCGAAGTCGTCGATCAGCCGACGATAGCCGCGCGCTTCCTCGATGGCGTTGAGGTCGCTGCGCTGGATGTTCTCGATCAGCGCGATTTCGAAGGCGGTGCGATCGTCGATGGTACGGACTACGGCGGGGATCTCGTGCAGCCCGGCGGCTTGCGCGGCGCGCCAGCGTCGTTCCCCGGCGATGATCTCGAATCCGCCGCCATCGACAGGCCGGACGAGGATCGGCTGGAGCACGCCATGGGCGCGGACCGACGCGATCAATTCCTCCATCGCTTCGGGAACGAACTGGCGGCGCGGCTGGCGCGGATTGGCGGCGATATCGGCGATGCCGAGGCGTGCGACACCGGGCGCATTGGCGTCGATCGACACCGCTGCTTCCTCAAGCAACGCCGAAAGTCCGCGACCAAGCCCCGAAACGCGTTTTTTTTCAGCCATCTAGATCGACGCCTCGGCAGGAGTGGCGGAACGGGTTCGCCCCAGAAGTTCCCGCGCCAGCGCGACATAGGCCTCGGACCCAGCGCAACGGCTGTCGTAGAGCAGCGCCGGAAGGCCATGGCTCGGCGCTTCGGAAAGCCGGACATTGCGCGGGATTTCGGTGATAAAGACCTTGTCGCCCATCACCGCGCGTACATCGGCGGAGACATGCTCAGTCAGCCGGTTGCGGCGATCGACCATCGTCAACAGGATGCCGAGAAGTTCGAGTCGCGGGTTGAGGCTCGATCGCACCCGTTCAATGGTGCCGAGCAACTGGCTAAGTCCTTCGAGGGCGAAGAATTCGCACTGCAGCGGCACCAGCACGGCGTCGGCCGCAACAAGGGCATTGACCGTCAGCAGCCCGAGCGAGGGCGGGCAATCGATGAGGATATGATCGTGCGGGGCCAGCGTCCCCAACGCACTCGCCCCCAACGCACTCGCCAGGCGATGGCTGCGGCGGTCGAGATCGATCATCTCGATTTCGGCACCCGAGAGCGCCGGCGTTGACGGCATGACGTCCAGGCCGGGAACACGCGTCGATCGCACGGCCTGTTCGGCGGCGATCTGGCCAAGCAGGACTTCATAGGTCGACGCCTGGCGTGTGCGGCGATCGAGCCCGAAACCTGTCGAGGCATTGCCCTGCGGATCGGCGTCGACGACCAGCACCGATTGCCCGGCGGCGGCAAGCGCCGTGGCAAGGTTGATCGTCGTCGTCGTCTTGCCGACCCCACCCTTCTGGTTGGCGACTGCGATGATCATCGACGTTTCACCTCGGTTGCGACGACGATGCGGGCATCGGCATCGGTTTGGCTCGGAACCAGATCATGGACGAAGGCGAACCGCCGCGCGGCACCCGACACTTCATCGGCGACTTGAATGCCTTTTGGCAGCAGCCAGCGCGTCCCCGACCCGGCATAGGCGAGGCCCCAATCGAATAACTGGTCGAGTGCTGCCAGGGCGCGGGCCGTAATGATGTCGAATTTCTGCTTCGGCAGCGTCTCAATCCGGCGATTCTCGATGGTGACTCTGTCCGAGAGATCCAGTTTTTCAACAACTGCGTCAAGAAATCGGCATTTTTTGGCAATCGATTCGACGAGTGTCAGGCGCGCATTCGGATCGAGCAAGGCGACAACAAGACCGGGAAATCCGGCGCCGGCACCAACGTCGAGCCAGCTCTTGCCGTAGCCCGACAGCGCCAGAAGCTGCGCGGAATCGGCAAAGTGACGTTCCCAAACCAGCGGCACGGTGCTTGCCCCGACGAGATTCATCCGGCTCTGCCAGTCGACGAGCATCGCGGCATAGTCATCGAACTTCGCCATTGTTTCACGTGGAACATCGAAGGCTTCCGCAAAGGCATCGCGTGGCGTCATGCTGCCTTACAGGTAAAGGGCAGGAGCGCAACCAAAGCCGCCGGTGTGATCCCGGCAATCCGTCCCGCACCGCCAAGCGTCGCCGGCTTCGCCCCGGAAAGTCGTTCCGCCATCTCGTGGCTGAGTCCGGGAACGCGGCGGTAGTCGAGATCGGCAAAAATCGCCAGCGCTTCGTCGCGCCGGAAGTTCGCGACATCCTCGTCCTGGCGGTCGAGATAGCTGGCATAACTCGCATCGACCGCCAACGAGGCGAAAAGCCGCTGCGGAATGGATTCGAGTTCGGGCCAGACCCGAAGTGCGGCGTCGCGCGTCATCACGGGAAAGCGAAGCCATTGAAAAGCCGTGCGAACAACACCATCTTGGCGAGTGGATATCTCCGCAGCGGCAAGTTTGCGCGGTGACGCAACAAGGCTGTCGAGCAGTCCCCGAGCCGCCTTTCGAGCTTCGCTATCGATCTCGAACCAGCTGCGCTGTGCATCATCGACGAGACGATGCGCGATCGCCGTCGCCGTCAGCCGCTGCGGCGCATTATCGGTGCGGAGGCGGAGGCGGTATTCGGCGCGCGAGGTGAACATGCGATAGGGCTCGGTGACGCCATGGGTGGTGAGGTCATCGATCATGACGCCGATATAGCCCGTGGCGCGATCGATCGTCAGCGCTCGGCGGCCGAGAGCGCTGGCGGCGGCGTTGGCGCCGGCGATCAGGCCTTGGGCCGCGGCTTCTTCATAGCCGGTGGTGCCGTTTATCTGGCCGGCGAGGAACAAGCCGGGCAGGGTCAGAACCGCGAGGGTTGGCGCCAAGGCGCGGGGGTCGACATGATCATATTCAATGGCATAGCCGGGACGCAGGATGCGCGCGCGCTCCAGCCCGGGGATCGTCGCGATAAAGGCTTGCTGGACGTCGAGGGGCAGCGAAGTCGACAGGCCGTTGGGGTAGACGGTAATGTCGTCATAGCCTTCAGGTTCGAGGAAAATCTGGTGGCCGTCGCGGTCGCCGAAGCGGACGACCTTGTCCTCGATCGACGGGCAATAGCGCGGGCCGACCGACGCGATATGGCCGCCGTAAAGCGCCGATTTGCGGAGGTTGTCGGTGATTATGCGGTGTGTCGCCGGGGTGGTGCGGGTTACCGCGCAGGGCAGCGCCGGGGTGTCGGCGGCGGCTGCGCGCGAGAATTGAGGACGGTCGGCGTCCCCCGCCTGCCATTCAAGCCGGGCCCAGTCGATTGTCCGGCCGTCAAGGCGCGGCGGCGTCCCGGTTTTAAGCCGTGCCACCGGGAGGCCGAGCGTCCGCAGCGCATCGCCGAGACTCGACGCGGCCGCGCCGATGCGGCCACCGCTTTGGCGCTGGTCGCCCTGGTGCATCACGCCGCCAAGAAAGGTTCCGGTGGTCAGGACGACAGCGCGGGCGCGCAATGCGCCGACACTGGTCTCGATGCCGACGACGCCGCCGGCTTCGACGATCAGTGCCTGCGCCGCTGCGACGATGATTTCGAGCCCGGGCTGGTTGGCGAGGATATCAGCGGTGGCGGCGCGATAGCGTTTGCGATCGACCTGCGCGCGCGGGCCATGAACCGCCGGGCCTTTCGAGCGGTTGAGGATGCGCGACTGCAAGCGGGCGCGATCGGTGATGCGGCCCATGATCCCGCCCATGGCGTCGATCTCGCAGACGAGGTGGCCCTTGCCGATGCCGCCGACGGCCGGGTTGCACGACAAGGTGCCGGGATCGGCGGCATCGAGCGTCACCAATCCGACGCGGGCGCCCATCCGCGCCGCGGCGGTCGCGGCTTCGCACCCGGCATGGCCGGCACCGACAACAAGGACGTCATATTCGATCATGGAGTCTGTCCATAGCGCGTCGCGGCGCGATGTTCCACGTGGAACATCGGAATTGCGCCAGACGGACTATTTTCCGATGCAGAAGCGCGAAAAGATGCGGTCGAGAACATCATCGACATCGACGCGTCCGGCAATGCGGCCAAAGGCGCGCGCGGCATGGCGCAGGCCCTCGGCGCGCAGCACGGGATCGTCGGTCTCGGCGGCTTCGGCGAGGGCGTTCGCTGCATCGGCAAAGGCGGCGCGATGGCGGACGTGGGCGAGCAGCGCCGGTTCGCCGGGGCGGGTGACCTGCGACGCCCAGTTCGCCAGCCAGGCGCGGAGTTCGGCAATTCCGTCGCCGCGTGTCGCCGAGACGAAAAAGCAGTTCGGCGGTGGCGACGCCGGCGCCGCCAGCAGGTCGACCTTGTTGACGATCAGCACGCCGGTTTCGGGCATCAGCTCGGAAAGGTTTTCGACGACGTGGAGGACAAGGTCGGCGTCGTTGGCGCGGGCGCGGGCGCGGCGGATGCCTTCGGCTTCGATCGGGTCGTCGGTCTCGCGAAGCCCCGCCGTATCGACGAGGATCGCCGCGATGCCGCCGAGATCGAGCGGCACTTCGATCGGATCGCGGGTGGTGCCGGCGATGGCAGTGACGATTGCCGCATCACGACCTGATAATATATTGACAAGGCTTGATTTTCCGCAGTTTGGCGGTCCGCTGACGGCGATCGTCAGGCCATTGCGGATGCGGGCGCCGCGCGCCGAATCGGCGATCAATGCATCGAGCTCGGCGACCAGCACCAGCAGTTCGGCGCGCGCCGCTTCGTTCAGCCGCGCCGCGACATCGGCTTCATCCTCGGCAAAATCCAGCCCGGCTTCGGCCTCGGCGAGGATGTCGATGCAGCGCGACCGCCACGCGTCGGCGGCGCGGCTGAGGGCGCCACCGGCAAGCGCCAGCGCCTGTTGCCGCTGGCTGGCGGTTTCGGCGGCGATGAGGTCGGCGAGGCCTTCGACCTGCGCCAGGTCCATCCGACCGTTGGCGAAGGCGCGGCGAGTGAATTCGCCAGGTTCGGCGAGGCGGACACCGGGCAGGGCCGTCAACGCCGCGAGGACGCCGGCGACGACCGCAACGCCGCCGTGGAGATGGAGTTCGGCAAGATCCTCGCCGCTGGCGCTGGCCGGGCCGGGAAACACCGCGACGAGCGCCGAATCGAGCCTTGCGCCACTGACGGGGTCGATCAGGTTGCGCAGCGACAGGCGACGCGGCGGCGGCGCGCTGCCGGCGAGCGCGGCGACGCTGGCCACGGCTTGCGGCCCCGAGATGCGGATGACGGCGATGGCGGCGGGCGGGCGCCCGGAGGCCAGCGCCGCAATGGTGGCAGCGGTCATCGCGCCGGCAATGATGGCGTCGTCACGGCGTCGGCTTGGACATCGCCGACAGGAACAGCTTTTGCCATTGATCGACGCCACCGGAGATTCCCGGCATCCAGGCGCGTATCATCGTTTCGAAATCGGCGGGCATCACGCCTTCGCTGATCGTCGTCTTGAGCTTGTCGAGGTAGAGATCATGGACCGGCGTCAGATCGGGCAGCCCGAAAAAGGCGCGGGCCTCGGCCGGGGTACATTCAATGGAGAAATTGACCTTCATGGCATCGCCTTTTCGTGACGCGAGGGCGCAAAGCAGCTGCTTGGCAGAACGGTGCCCGGAGTTTAACCTCTGTGGCACAGGAATCGCAAGGCCGCGACAGGGGAGGCGAACGCCATGAGTGAACATCTTGAAATTGCGGCGCTCGATGGATCGGGCAAGTTTGACGCCTATGCCGCCGGGCCGAACCCGGCGGAGGCCGGAAACCCGAACCCGGCGGAGGCCGGAAACCCGGCAGCAGCGGAGGCCGGAAACCCGGCGGGCGCAAAAGCTGGAATCGTCGTCATCCAGGAGGTTTTCGGGATCAATCCGGGCATCCGTGCCATCGTCGATGACTGGGGGGCCAAGGGCTACCGCTGCGTCGCGCCCGACCTGTTCTGGCGGACGCAGCGCGGCGTCGAGCTTGACGCCGATATTCCCGAACAGATGCAGCAGGGCTTTGGCCTTTACCAGAGCTTCGATCCCGACAAGGGCGTCGCCGATATCGAGGCCGCGATCAAGGCGTTGCGCCGCGCCGGCTGCACCAAGGTCGGCGTCGTTGGCTATTGCCTTGGCGGCTTGCTCGCCTATCTGTGCGCAACGCGAACCGACAGCGACGCGACGGTGGGTTATTACGGTGTCGGAATCGACGGCAAGCTTAATGAGGCGCACGCCATCGCGCGGCCGCTGATGTTGCACATGGCGACGCGCGACGGGTTCGTTTCGCCCGAGGCGCAGGCCAAGGTCCATGCCGAACTCGATGGTCATCCGCGGGTGACGCTGCATGACTATGACGCCGATCACGCCTTTGCTCGCGCCAGCGGATCGACGCGGGTCGAGGCGCTGGCGCGCCAGGCCGATGCGCGCACCAAGGATTTTTTCGCGAGCCATCTTGGTTGAGGGGCGAGGCCGCCGGCAGCCTCGCGAATGCTGCGCGGCAAGTCAATTTTAACAGCATCTTACCGCGCAGCATAAGCCGCAGCAAAAATCGAAAGGGACGCGCCATGTCGGCGATAATCCTTGCAACCACCGGCGGCCCCGAGGTGCTGCAATTCGTCGATGCGCCGGTGGCCGCACCGGGGCCGGGTGAGGTGCTGATGCGGCAGACAGCAGTGGGGCTCAACTTCATCGATACCTGTTGCCGCGGGCTGTTCCCGCTGGCGCTGCCGTACGGGCTCGGGCTGGAGGCCGCCGGCGTCGTCGAAGCAGCGGGGCCGGGGGTGACGCCGGGGAGGCGGGTGGGTTAATGCTGGGGGCCGATCGGCGCCTGTGCGACGCAGCGGGTGATCGCGGCCGATCGCGTCGTCGTGCTGCCGGGCAACGTCAGCGACGAGGCGGTGGCCGCGGGCTGCTCAAGGGTTGCACCGCCGCAGTGCCTCCGGCGGTTGGGGCCTTGGCCCCAAACCCCTTTTACACCGAGCGGTCAAAGGCGCGCGGGTGATGCCTGAAAGGCCATCATATATCCCTGCCCGGTGGTATGCATAGTAGCATAGGCTATCTCAAAAAATCTTGACTTC
>JANNJH010000265.1:0-4082 GCA_031405775.1 Sphingomonadales bacterium
GAAGGCCTTGTCGAACGCCTGCTCGGCGACAAGGACGGCGAGGCACTGACGGCGACGATGCTGTCGTCTGACATAGGCAAGATTTATGTCGCGATCGCCGACGCGACCGAGCGGTTGCCGCCGATGCGCAGCGCCGGTTGAGCCTTTACCGCACCGGCCAGAACGTCCACGCCCACCAGCAGGTGCCGGCGGCGATCGCCACGGCATAGGGCAGCGGCGCATCCTTCTGGAACATCCGCGGAAGCTGTGCCGTGCCGCGTCCGGCGCGCGCCAGGCCGCCACGCACCGTCAGCAGCACCAACGCCAACACGCCCCCGGCCAGCGCGACGCCAACGAGCTGCAGCGGAAGCCCGGAAAGCCCGGTCCAGCCGGCGATGGCGACAAGCAGCTTGATATCGCCGCCGCCCATCCAGCCGCGACTGAACAGCAGCAGCCCGACCCCGAACATGATCAGCGGTGCCGCAATATGCGACAGCCAGCCAAAACCCGGCGTCACAAGCCCATAACCGGCGGCGGTGACGAGCAGCGCAATCGAAAGGCTGTCGGGAATTTCAAAGCAATACATGTCAGCGACAGCGGCGGCCAGCACGCAGGCGAGCGCCAACAGCGCCAGGATCATGGCGATGGTCACGGCCGGCGGGCGGTCGCGGCGGACACGGTGCCAACGCCCATTTCGTCGGACGCAAAGCCGGTGCCGAGCGGCTCGGTCAGCGATTTGAGATAGCGAAGATTGGCCCAGGCGGTCTGATCGAAGCGCGGGTTGAGCGCCAGCGCCCGGTTGAAATAGGTTTCGGCGGTGGGGTAATCGCCGCGCGCCATCGCGGCAAAACCGACGGTGTTGAGATCGGCGGCGAGCCCGGCCTTGGTCGAATCGGCAAAGGCCTCGCGATAGCGGCCTTGCAAGGCGCGGGCGAGGCGCAGATTGGTCCGGGCCGCGTCCAGCCCGGGATCGATGGTCGTGGCGCGCGCCAGGTCGGCCTCGGCTTCGGCATGGCGACCACGCAGCATCAACGAATAGCCCCGATTGGTCAGCGCCGTCGCCGAATTCGGATCGAGCCCGACGGCGCGGCCATAGGCGGCATCGGCCGCTTTGAAATCACGCTGCCGATCGGCGATGACACCCTTCGCGGTCCAGGCACGCACCAGCGTCGGATCGCCGGCCACCGCCGCGTCGAGCGCGGTTTGCGCCGCCGCAAGATCGCCCTGGCGCAGCCGCACCAGGCCAAGGCCCTGATGGGCGGCAGCGACGACGGCGGCATCGATGGCTTTATCGGTCGCGGCGGAAGATCGAGCGGCAGCGACAAGGTCGGAAAAGCTCGTTGCGGCTTCGGCAAGGGCATTGTTGGCCAGCGCCAGTTCGGCGGCGCGCAGCCGAAGGCGCGGGCTATCATGAACCGCCGCCGTGCGCGCGATGATGTCGCGCGCGGCTTCCAACCGGCCGGAGGCTATCGCGGCATCGATGATCGGCAGCGCGGCATAGCGCGCCACTTCGGGGTCCACCGCAGCAGCCGGGCCGGGCGCGGCGGCGGCCGGTGTCGCGACCGGCAGGGAGACCGCCGCGGCAGCCGCCGGAGCGGCGCATATCAATGCGAGCATCACGCCTGTCGCGCCGCGAAGCGGGCCGCGCATCACGCCGCGCGCAGCTTTCCTAGCAAGGCTTGGAGGTTGGCGACGGCTTGTTCATCGCCGCTCGACGTCGCGGTCAGCACGGCCGCATTGAGGCTGCGCATGCGCGCGGCGAAGATGTTGAGATCGCGATCGTCGCTGTCAAACTCGGCACTGACGATATCGACTTGCGGATAATGGCCGGCGGTGGCGGGATTTTCGGCGGGACGCACGGTGCGACGCGACGCCAGCAACCAGGCCAGCGCCGCATTGTCCTGCGGGACTGTCGGTGCCGATTGGCGGGCTGCGGATTCCGACCGCGAACGCGGCATGATCGCCGCCGGCGCGCCGGCAACTGCGGCTGCTTCATTGGCTGGCCGCGCCGAGAGGGTTCGCAAGACCAGGCGCGGTCCGGCATCCTGCCGTATCGCTTCTGTGGGAAAGCGGTCGGCGACACGCCGGGCGTCGGACGGGACGGCCAGCGAAGCGAGCGGCGGCAAGCGCGGCGGCGCCGCTGCGCTCGCACCGTCTTCACCGGAAAGCTCGGCCAGAGCCGCCTTGGCAGCGACGGCCGCTTCGTGGTCACGCGCGGCTTCAACGACTTCGAGCGCGCGCTCATCGCGCTGCGTCCAGGGCGCAGCGACCATCACCAGCGGCGCGGCATCGCCCAGCTTTGCGGTCAACTCGGGGTCGGGCGCGGGCGCCGAAAAGACAAGCCGCTGTTCGCCATTGGCGCTGAGTTCGACGCGTGCGGCTGGTGCCTCAACCTCGGCGCGGGCAAGCTCGGTGCTTTCACGCGCCGCATCGGAGCGCATCTGCGCCGCGATAAGGTTGAGAACGCGCTGGCCCGTCGCATGGGCGCCGGGATCGCTCGACGCCACCGCCTTTTGCAACAACGGGATCGCCGCTTGCAGCTTGCCCTGGAGGAACAGCGAATAGCCGAGATTGTTGAGTAGCTGCGCCGAGTCCGGTGCGATCGCCAGCGCCGAGTCATAATAGGCGCGGCTGATGTCATAGCGCCCCATTCGGTCATAGGAAACCGCGAGGCCGTTGAGGGCATCGACCGACTGTGGCGTTTCGACGAGCGCTGCACGGAACGCGGCGATCGCGCCGGTCACATCGCCTTTGGCGAGCAACGCGCGGCCGTCCTGGTAAGGATCGCTCGACGCGGCGGTCGCCTGGCTCTCGGCGAGCCGCACGCCGTCGATGGCTTGGGTACGGGCTTGCAGCGAACCGGCGCCAAGCATGGCAACGCCGATCGCGGCGGCATTGAAGCCAAAACGCCGAGCGGCGATCATAAAAGTGTCATTTTGCTGCACTGTTTTTACTCGCTGCCATGCCGTTCTTCATCTGGATCGCCGCCGGCAGCATGAGCACCGAGACCATGACCGGCAACATGAAACACACCAGCGGCACCGACAGCAGCACTGGAATCCGCATCGCCTTCTCCTCGGCGCGCATCCGGCGGCTTTCGCGCATTTCCGTGGCATAGACCTTCAGCGCCTGACCGATGCTGGCGCCAAGCCTGTCGGACTGGATGATCAACGTCACAAAGGCGCTTATTTCCGGCACCGCCGTGCGATGGGCCAGCGTCCGCAACGCCTGTTCACGCGATTTGCCGGCGCGCAGTTCGAGTGACGCCGTGGCGAAAAGATCGGCCAGCAGCGGGTGCGAGCCGACGATTTCAGCACCGACACGGCTGAACGACGCATCGATGCCCAGCCCGGCTTCGACGCAAACGAGCATCAGATCGAGCGTATCGGGAAAGCCGTTGAGGATCTCTTGCTTGCGGTTCGACGCCCGTGAACTGACAATGAGATTAGGCAGGTAGAGCCCGAACATCGCCGCGCCGACGACGATTATGTAAAGCTTGGTCGGCGTCGGCCAGAGGCCCGAAATCGCCATGAACAGCAGCGCGAGCACCGGAAACAGCAGGGTGAAGACAGTGCGCGCCAGCACGAACGCCCGGACCGCCCATGACTGGTCATAGCCCGCCAGCATCAGTCGCTGGGCAAGCAGATCGCTCTTGGTGTCGGTCAGCGACAGCCCCCGGCGTTCGGCGGCAGCGACAAGCCTGGCCCATGGCGAAGCCGCATCCGTGGCGCGCAGGCTGCTGCCAGCCTGCGCCGTCGTCGGGGCGATCCCCGACAGCCGGGCTTCGAAATCGACGCGCCGGGGAAACATCGGCGCCAACGCCATGACCAACAGGACGACGGCTGCGAAGACCATCACGCTGACCAGCGAGGTTATGAGGATGGCTGTCATCGCCGGCTAGACCTTTATCGCTATCATGCGCCGCATCGTCAGGATGCCGATCGTGTACATGACGATCACGCCGATGACCCCCGGCATGAACCAGGGATCATCGACGACATCGAGGTAGAAGCTCGGCTGGCTGGCAAACATCACGACGAAGGTGCCCACCGGCAGGACGGTGAGCAGCCAGCCGGTCATCTTGCCTTCGCTCGCCAGCGCCC
>JANNJH010000266.1:0-9666 GCA_031405775.1 Sphingomonadales bacterium
GTCGGCCCAGGTCAGCAACAGGCCCTGCGCGCCGGCCTTGAGGTAGATGTCGCGATCGACATAGCCCTGCTCGCGCCAGCGCTCACCGTGCGGCGCGACTTCCTTCTGGAAAAACCGCCTGACGCTGTCGCGGAACTGCTCATGCTCGATATCGAAGATCAGGCGGCGCATGCTTCGTCCTGTTTTGCCGCGGCGTAGAAATCCTCGCCGCGCGCCGCCTTGTCGCGCAACCACGCCGATGGCGCAAATCGCGGGCCGTATTTCTGGGCGAGCCGGTCCGATTCGCGCACGAATTTGGCGATGCCGATGGTGTCGATGTAGCTGATCGTGCCGCCCGTCCAGGCCGGGAAGCCCCAGCCATAAATCGCGCCAAGATCGGCATCTTCCGGTGTTTCGAGGACATTCTCCTCAAGGCAACGCGCCGTTTCCATCGCCTGGATATAGAGAAAGCGCTGCTTAAGCTCGCCTAGATCATAGTCCGCGGTCGGCGGGAAATGCTCTGCCAGTCCGGCCCAAAGATGCTTCTTGCCGCCTTCGGGATAATCGTAGAAACCGCCACCGGATTTGCGGCCGCCGCGCCCGATAACGTCGCGCATCCGGCGCAGCGTCGGCACGCCGGCAGGCGGCAGATACTTGCCGCCCTCCTCGAGGATGGTCTGGTCAACGATCTTGAGCGGCAGGTCAAAGCTCAACTCGTCGAGCAGCGCCAGCGGTCCGACCGGCATTCCCGCCTGCTTCGCCGCATTCTCGATGACCGCCGGCGGGATGCCCTCGGCAAGCATGGCGCCGCCTTCATGGATCAGCGTCTGGAACACCCGGCTGGTATAGAAGCCACGCGAATCATTGACGACAATCGGCGTCTTGCGGAGCTGGGCGACATAATCGAGGCTTTTCGCCAGCGTTTCCCTGGATGTCGCCTTGCCCATGATGACCTCGACAAGGCCCATGCGATCGACCGGCGAGAAGAAATGCAGCCCGATGAACTGGTCGGGGCGCTTTGATGCCTGCGCCAGCTGGGTGATCGGCAGCGTCGAAGTATTGGTCGCGAAGATCGCGGTTGGCGGCAGCACCGCTTCGGCCTTGCGCGTCGTTTCGGCCTTGATCGCCGTGTCCTCGAACTCCGCCTCGACGATCAGCTCGCAGCCCGTAAGCTGGGCGAAATCATCGGTCGCCGTGATGTGCGCCACCACGGCGTCGGCGCTTTCCTGGCTGCGGCTGCCCTTGGCGATCTCCTTGCCGAGCACCTTGACGGCATAGGCCTTGCCCTTGTCGGCGGTGGCCTGGTCGCGATCGATGAGGATGACCTTGATACCGGCAAGCGCCGAAACCAGCGCGATCCCCGCCCCCATCATGCCGGCGCCGAGAACCCCGACCTTGGCGAATTTCACCCTGGGCACGCCGACCGGGCGCCGCGCGCCCTTTTCGGCGGCGGCCTTGTTGATGAAGGTGGTGCGGATGATGTTGCGCGCCACCGGATCGGTCAGCAACCGGGCGAAATACTTGCTTTCAACCGACAATGCCTTGTCGAACGGCAGTTGCACGCCTTCGAAGACACAGCTGAGGATCGCCGCCGGCGCCGGCAGGTTATATCCCGATTTGCCAGCAATACCGCCCGCCGCCGCCGAGAACATCGCCGCCGCCTCGGGGTTGAGCAAGCCGCGCGATTCGGGCAGCGCAAAGCCCTTGACGTCCCACGGCTTGACCGGGCTGGGACCGGTCGCGAGCCATGCCTTGGCGGTGCTGATCAGCTGGTCCGCCGGCACCACGGCATCGACGATCTTCAGCGCCAATGCTTCGGCCGGCTTGACGGCGCGGCCCGACAACAACAGGTCGAGCGCCGTCTTCACCCCGGCGATGCGCGGCAGCCGCTGGGTGCCGCCCGAACCCGGCAGCAAGCCGACATTGACTTCGGGCAACCCGACGATCGCCTTGGCGTCATCGACGAGAACCCGATAATGGCAGGCCAGCGCCAGTTCAAAGCCGCCACCGAGCGCCAGCCCATTGAGAACCGCCACCCATGGCTTGCCGCTGGTTTCGATGGCGCGATGCATCTTTGTGGCGCGCTGGCTGAAGGCAAAGGCATCGGCCTTGGACAACGTCCCATAGCCTTCGACGAGCAACTTGAGGTCGGCGCCGGCCATGAAGGCCTTCTTGCCCGAGGTCAGGATCACGCCGGTCACCGCCGCATCGACGGCGAGGGCGGCGATCGCCTCGTTCATTTCGGCGAGCCAGCTCTCCGAAACCAGGTTCATCGATTCGTCGGCGTTGTCGAGAATCAGCGTGGCGATGCCGTCGCTGCCGACTTCGATGGAAATATGGCGCATGATGATGTTCCCTGAAGTCAGACGCGTTCGATGATGGTCGCGGTGCCAAGGCCATTGCCCGCGCACAGCGTCACCAGAGCGGTGTTGAGGTTGCGCCGCTCAAGCTCGTCGAGAACGGTGCCGAGAATCATCGCGCCAGTGGCGCCGAGCGGATGGCCGAGCGCAATCGCGCCGCCGGCGACATTGACCTTGGCATGATCAAGATCGAGCACGCGCATGAAGCGCAGGACGACGCTGGCAAAGGCTTCGTTGAGCTCCCAAAGGTCGATATCGTCCTTGGTCATGCCACAGTTCTTCAACGCCTTGGCGCTGACGACGGCCGGCGCGGTCAGCATGATCGTCGGTTCCGAACCGATCGAGGCAAAGCCGCGAATACGCGCCCGCGGCTTCAGTCCGGTCGCCTCGCCAAAGGCTTTCGATCCGACCAGCACCGCTCCGGAACCATCGACAATCCCCGACGAGTTGCCGCCGGTGTGGACATGGTTGATCGCCTCGATCTGGGGATAGCGCGCCGCCGCGACCGCATCGAAACCCTGCGCCGCCATATAGGGGAACGCCGGCTTGAGCTTGCCGAGGCTTTCCACGGTGGTTTCGGGGCGACGATGCTCGTCATGATCGAGCAGCACGTCGCCGAGAACATCGACCACCGGCACGACCGACTTGCGGAAATGGCCGGCATCCCATGACACGGCGGCGCGGCGCTGGCTCTCGGCGGCATAGCTATCGACATCCTCGCGGCTGAAGCCGTCGAGCGTGGCGATGAGGTCGGCGCCGATGCCCTGGGGGGCATAATGATTATGCAGCGCAACGCGCGGATCGGCGCACCAGGCGCCGCTGTCGGCGCCCATGAAAGTGCGGCTCATCGATTCGACGCCGCCACCGATACCGGCCTGGCTCATCCCGGACATGACCTGCGCCACGACATTGTTCACGGCTTCGAGCCCGGAGGCGCAGAAGCGATGGACCTGCTGGCCGGCGACCGACTGGGCATAATCGGCATTGAGGATCGCGCCGCGCGCCAGCACGCCGCCCTGCTCGCCGACCGGCTGGGCACAGCCGATGACGACATCGTCGAGCAGCGCCGTATCGAGGCCGTTGCGGTCACGCAGGGCGCGAAGCAGCTGCGTCACCAGTTCGACGGAGGTGACTTCGTGCAAGGATCCGTCGGGGCGGCCGCGACCGCGCGGCGTACGGGCATGATCGTAGATGAAAGCATCGGCCATCGGAATTTTCCACTCTCGAACAACTTGGCGCCCCCTACACCGCAGTGCAGCACACCGCCACCTATCCGTCGGAAGGCGCGGCAATGTGTCGCGGCGGCTTTGTTGATGCGGGGCCGATCGATCGGACGAAGCGGACAAGACAGTCAATGAACCTTGAGAAACGCAGCGAAGATCTGGCGAGAATGCGGATAGCCGCGACGTCGCTGGGCGACATGCTGCTCACCAGTTGGGACCGCGATCCGCACAAGCTGGCGATCGTTTTCCCCGATACCAGCATCACCTATGACGAACTTGTCGGCCGTGTCCTGGCGCGCGCCCGCGGCCTGTGGGCGCTCGGCATCCGATCGCGCGATCATGTCGGCATCCTGATGCCTTCGGGCGTCGATTTCGTCATCAGCCTGTTCGCGGTGGCGATGTGCGGCGCCACCAGCGTCTTGATGAACGCCCGCTACAAGCCGCCAGAACTTGCCTATGTCACGGAAAATGCTGATCTCGTCGCCATATTGACCAACAGCGAAGCCGCCGACCATGTCGACTTCGTCACGCGCCTCAACCAGGCGCTGCCCGACGTCGCGACCGCCGGCACGTCGCCGCTCGCCTTGGCCGCCGCCCCCCGATTGCGCCATCTTGTGCTGTTCGGCGGATCGACCGCCACCGGCTTTACCGACGAAACCGCCTTTGCCGCCGGCATCGCTTCGGTCGACACCGCGACGATCCATGCCGCCCGGCTGCGCGTGCGGCTGCGCGACACCTGCATGATTCTCTATACGTCGGGAACCTCGGCCAACCCCAAGGGCTGCCTGATCAGCCATGAGGCGATCGTTCGCGAGACGATGAACCTTGGTCGCAACCGCTGGGCGTTCGATTCCAGCGATCGCATCTGGTCGCCGATGCCGCTGTTCCATGTCGCGGCGATGCTGGCGATGCTGTCGGCGATCGAAGTCGGCGGCACTTTCTATGGCCAGCCGCACTTCGACCCCGGCGTGTCGCTGCGGCAGATCGAGAACGACCGGGTGACGATGCTGTTCCTGCCGTTCGTCACATTCCACCAGGCGCTCATCGCGCATCCCGATTTCGAAAAGACCGATTTCAGCTCGGTCAAGCTGATGAACAGCTGCTTTGCCTTCATGCCCGATGCGGTCGGCGAAACCTATCGCCGCAAGGCGCCCCATGTCCTGCAATGCGGCACTTTCGGGATGACCGAAGCCAGCGGCATCGTCACCACCGGCGGCTATGGCATGGACCCCGAGCTCGGCTTCACCAAGCTGGGCTTTGCGCTCGCCGGGATCGAGGTCAGCATCCGCGACCTTGAAACCGGCGCGCTGTTGCCGACCGGCAATCGCGGCGAGGTGCTGATTCGCGGCTATAATCTGTTCGACGGCTATTATCGCGATCCGGTGCGGACCGCCGAAGCGCTCGATGTCGATGGCTGGTTCCACAGCGGCGACATCGGCTCGCTCGACGCCCAGGGGCATCTGATGTTCCACGGCCGCTTCAAGGACATGCTCAAGGTCGGCGGCGAAAACGTCGCGGCCGCCGAGGTCGAGGCCGTGCTCGCGCGCCATCCGGCGGTGCGCCTCGCGCAGGTCATCGGCCTGCCCGACGATCGGCTGGCGGAAATCCCGGCGGCCTATATCGAGCGCGAGGATGGCGCCGAGGCGACGGAAGCCGAACTGATCGCCTTCGTGCGCGAACAGATCGCTTCGTTCAAGGCGCCGCGCCATATCCGCTTCATTGACGAATGGCCGATGTCGGCCTCCAAGATCCAGAAATTCAAGCTCCGCCAGGCGTTGATGGCGGAACTCGGCCTGAGTGACTGATTGAACGACCGACCGGCAGGGAGAAGCCTATGCGCGTTGTCATTACCGGCGCGGCGAGCGGCATCGGCCGCGCCGTCGCCGAACAGCTTGTCGCCGGCGGCCTGATCCCCGGTAGCCACCAGTTGCTGCTGGTCGATCGCGATGCCGATACGCTGGCCGCCGCCGCCGCGCCGTTCGGCGCCGCCGCGCGCACACTCGTTGTCGATGTCACCGATGACGACGCCGGCGACCGTATCGTCGCTGCGGCCAAGGATCATATGGGCGGCATCGACGGCCTCGCCAGCAACGCCGGGATGATCCACGGCGGCGGCCTCGCCGATCTCGCCATCGCCGATTACGACAGACTGTTCGCGGTCAATACCCGCGCCACATGGTTGCTCGCCAAGGCCGCCTATCCGCTGCTCAAGGCCAGCCGCGGCGCGATTGTCGTCACCGCGTCGATGTCGGGCCATCAGCCGACGCCGTCGCTCAGCGCCTATTCGGCGAGCAAGGCCGCGGTGTTGATGCTCGTTCGCCAGCTCGCCGTCGAATGGGGGCCGGACGGCATTCGCTGCAACAGCGTCTCGCCGGGACCGACGCTGACGGCGATGACGGCGGCGGGCTATGCCGACAAGACGCGGCGCGACCAGCGCGAAGCCGGCATTCCGCTCCGCAAGCTCGGCACCGCCGAAGACGTCGCCAACGCCATCCTGTTCCTGCTCAGCGGTTATGCCGCGCAGATCAACGGCATCGACCTGCTCGTCGATGGCGGCATGAGCAATACGCTGATGGTCGCCAGCGGTGCCGGTTCCGGCCAGACCGCGCAGGGCTGATGCCATGGTTCGGTGAGGCTGGATGATCGAGCCATTGCCATTCCATTTCACTTGACGCCAGCGGCGAGCGTGGCACTGGTCAAAACGAGATTGAGGAGACGATAAAATGCGTTTTGCAAGAATAACAACCGGTGGCGAAGCACGGCTCGCCGTCGCGGGCACAAATGGCACCTATGCCCTGGCGGCCGCCGATGGCGGCGATCTGGATGCGCTGGTCGCGGCCGGCGGCGATGCCCTGGCGCGCGCCGGAGCCGACATACTGGCGCGCGGCGAACGCCTCGACGCTGCCAGCATCACCTTCCTGCCGCCGCTGGTCAGGCCCGCCAAGATCATCTGCCTCGGCCTCAACTATGCCGATCATGCGGCTGAAGGCGGTTTCGAGCCACCGCCGTTCCCGACGATCTTCGGCCGCTTCGCATCGAGCCTTATCGGCCATGACGCGCCGATCATCCGGCCGAAAGTTTCGACCCAGCTCGACTATGAAGGCGAACTCGTCGCTGTCATCGGCAAGGGCGGCAAGAACATCGCCAAGGCCGACGCGCTGGGTCATGTCATGGGCTACTCGATCTTCAACGACGGTTCGATCCGCGACTATCAGATGAAGACGCCGCAGTGGACCGCCGGCAAGAATTTCGACGATACCGGGGCGTTCGGTCCGTGGCTGATCACCAGCGACGAACTTCCCGCCGGCGCCGCGGGGCTCAAGCTCGAGACGCGGCTCAACGGCCAGGTCGTGCAAAGCGCGTCGACATCCGACATGATCTTTGACGTTGCCGAAACCGTCAGGCTGCTTTCGACCTTCCTGACCCTGGAGGCCGGCGACGTGCTCGTCATGGGCACGCCGGCAGGCATCGGCCTGGCGCGCAAGCCACCGTTGTTCATGAAGCACGGCGATGTCGTCGAAGTCGAAATCGAGCAGCTGGGGATTCTGAGCAATCCCATCGTCGACGAATAAGACCGCCCAGGCGGTCGGTACATCTGCGGGGAAGGAGAAACGTCATGGCCGATCAGGCAGTTTCAAACCGGCGGAGCGGCGCGCTCGGCGTCCATTCGCTCGATCATTTTGCCATCGCGGTGCCCGATCTTGGCGAGGCGCGGCGCTTTTACGAAAGCTTCGGCCTCGATGTCCGCGACGAGGCTGGCGGGCTCGGGCTTTACACGATCGGCCACAAGCACCGCTGGGGACTTGTCAGCCAGGGCGATGCAAAGCGCCTGCGCTACCTGAGTTTCGCGGTTTTCGCCGACGAATTCGACGCCTTCGATCGCCATCTCGCCGCGATCGGCGCAGAGCGCATCGCCGCGCCATCCGGCGCCGAAGCGGTCGGCATCTGGATCAAAGGCTTTGATGGGCTGCCGCTCAACATCAAGGTCGCCGACAAATCGTCGCCTGACGCAAAGAGCAGCTTCGAAGCCGTCTCGGTCGAAGCCGGTCGCGCCGGAAGCGTGCTCACCTCGAACGCCCCCAAGGTGCAGCCGCGCCGCCTCTCGCACTTTGCCGTGTTCACCACCGACGTCGATGCCGGTATCGCCTTTTACGAGCGCAGCCTCGGCCTGCGCCTGTCGGACCGCAGCGGGCCGTTCGTCGCCTTCATGCACGGGCCGCATGGCAGCGACCATCACATGCTGGCGCTGGTCAAATCGGATCGTCGCGGCATGCACCACAACAGCTGGGACGTCGGCTCGGTGCAGGACGTCGGGCTCGGCATGACGCAGATGAGCCGCGCCGGCTTTGACAAAGGCTGGGGCATCGGCCGCCACGTGCTCGGCGCGAACTATTTTTACTATGTCCGCGATCCCTGGGGCAGCTACAGCGAATATTCCGCCGACATGGACTATATCCCGCACGACAATGATTGGCCGGCGGCTGACCATGCCCCCGAGGATTCGATGTTCCTGTGGGGCCCCAACCCCGGCGAAGACTTCATCCAGAATTTCGAACCAGAGGTGACCCCGGCATGACGACCTTTGTTCTTCTCCACGGCGGCGGCATGGGCGGCTGGACCTGGAAATTCGTCCGGCCGCTGTTGCAGGCGGCGGGCCATGACGTCTTCACCCCGACCTTCACCGGCTTTGGCGAGCGCGTCCACCTCATCGGCCGCGAGCATGGCAACGCCGTCCATGTCACCGACATCGTCAATGTCCTCCACTATGAAGACCTCAGCGACGTGGTTCTCGTCGCCCACAGCTATGCCGGCACCGTCGCCCCCGGCGTCGTTGCCCAGGCTGGCGACCGCATCCGGCGGCTGGTCTATCTCGATGCCATCGTTCCGCATGCCGGCGAAAGCATCGCCGCGCTGCTGGGCTTCATGCCGGCCGACCAGGCCGCGGGCCTCGATGCGATGCTGGCGCGCGGCGAAGGTCCGATCGGCTCGGGCGTCGATGAACAGCAACGCGCCATGGCCAAGGAACACCCGCACCTGATGCCGCGCGACCGCGAAAAATGGCTGCTCGACCATTTGTCCGACATGCCGCTGCGCTGTACCGTCAACCCGATCGCGGTCGGCGCCGAATCGATCCGCAAGCCTGTCGATTATGTCGCGGCCGAACACACCATCATGGGCGCCATGCACGACCGTGCCCGCGCGCTGGGCTGGACGATGCACGATCACCCCGGCGACCACGCCTTCCTCGTCGGCGACCCCGAAGGCACCGCCAAGATCATCCTCGCCGCCGCCAAGGCGGTTTGATGGACGCCAGCGGACTATTCTCGGTTTCGGGCCGCATCGCGCTGGTCACCGGCGGATCGAGCGGCATCGGCCGGATGATCGCCACCGGCTATGCCGCCGCCGG
This sequence comes from Sphingomonadales bacterium, assembly GCA_031405775.1. Taxonomy (GTDB): domain Bacteria; phylum Pseudomonadota; class Alphaproteobacteria; order Sphingomonadales; family Sphingomonadaceae; genus Sandarakinorhabdus. The sequence goes on from JANNJH010000266.1 coordinate 8,970, forward strand.
CGCCAAGGTCTATATCTGCGCACGCTCAGCCGCAAAGATCGCGGCGGCGGCGCGCGACATCGCCGCGGAGACCGGCGGCGCGGTCATCGGTATTACCGCCGACTTGTCGACCGTCGCCGGCATCGAGGCGCTCGCCGCCGCACTGCGCGCGCGCGAAAGCGTGCTGCACATCCTCGTTAACAACGCCGGCACGCTCACCGACGAGCCGCTCGACGACTTCAGCGAGGCGGCATGGGACGAGGTCATCGACCTCAATTTGAAGACGCCATTCTTCCTGATGCAGAGGCTCCTGCCGCTGCTCCGCGCCGGCGCCACCCCCGACCGCCCCGCCAGCGTCATCAACATCGGCTCGGTCGGCGCCCTCAAGATCGGCCCGCGCGAAGTCTATTCGTACCAGGCCTCGAAGAGCGCGGTCCACTGGCTGACCAAGTCGCTCGCCAAGAAACTCGGCCCCGACCACATCACCGTCAACGCTATCGCCCCGGGCTTTTTCGAATCCGAAATGACGGTGATCACTTCGGACGAAATGCGCCAGATGGTCATCGGCATGGTGCCGCGCCGGCGCACCGGAACCCCTGAGGACATGGCGGGCGCGGCGATCTATCTCGCCAGTCGCGCCGGGGCTTATGTCACCGGCTCGGTGATCCCCGTCGAGGGCGGGCTGGCGATCTAGAGTCTGTTGCCGCCAGACGGCACC
>JANNJH010000267.1:0-1545 GCA_031405775.1 Sphingomonadales bacterium
CCGGAACCCAAGCTGCTGGTACTCAACAAGGTCGATATCACCGCGAAAACCCGGCTGCTCGAACTCGCCGCCCCTGCCAATGCGTTCGCCGCCTTCACCGAAACCTATTTCGTTTCGGCCGGCACCGGTGACGGCATCGCCGAACTGAAGACCGCCTTTGCCGACGCCATGCCTGTCGGCCCCTGGCATTTCCCCGAAGACCAGCTGACCGATGCGACGACGCGGTTGATGGCGGCCGAAATCACCCGCGAGCAAATCTACAACCAGCTCCACGCCGAACTGCCCTATGCCAGCACCGTCGAGACCGAAAAATGGGAAGAACGCCGCGACGGCAGCATCGCCATCCACCAGCAGATTCTGGTCGAACGCGACACCCAGCGCGCCATCGTGCTCGGCAAGGGCGGCAGCCGCATCAAGGAAATCGGCGCCACCGCGCGCGCCGGCATCGCCGAGCTGACGGGGAAAAAAGTCCACCTGTTCCTCCATGTGAAGGTCAAGGAGGACTGGTCCGAAGACCGCGCCGTCTATCGCGATTCAGGGCTCGGCTGGGTGGATTGACGCTTCGTTGGCGCGTCGATTGCGCCGGGCACAGGCAAGGAAAATCAGGCGAGGCTGACGCCGGCGCGTCGGCGTCGCACGGCAACGCCGACAAGGCCAAAACCGGTGATCATCTGCACCCAGATCCCCGGTTCGGGAAATGGCGCCGCGAAATCGGCGTAGGTCGCGACCCCGACCCCGGAACTGCCAGCGTTGGTTCCGGCAATCGATTGATAGCGCACGAAAAAATTATTCATCTTGAGGTCGGTCACAGCCGCTGCGAAGCGCAGCGTGAAGCTTCCACCCGGCGCCGAGGCCTGTCCGAGCAGGACACCGCCGCCGCCGCCGCTGGCACAACCGCCGCCGCCGCCGCCGGCGCGAAAGCAAACGTCGAGCCGCGGGCCGATTTGCGGCACATTGCCGTTGAGCGACACCCTCGAAAAAATCGTGTCGCTTGCCGACGCGCTCGACAGGGTCTTGTCGACATCGAAACCGAAGATCGAAACACGACTTGCGGTGATCGGCGCCAACGATTGGTTGGCGACCTGCGTGATGGCAAACTTCCAGTCGCGGTTATTCGCCGAAACGCTCGAAAGCGTAAAAATCGTGTGGGCCACCAGCCCGGATATCAGCGTCTCGTTCACAAAACCGTTGTAGCCGACGCGAATGCGGTAGCCGATGTCCGTCGATTTAACCGTCAAACTTGCGTTGACCTGCGTGACCGCAGCGGCAGGAGCCGTTACAAAACAGAAACTTAGCGCAGAAAGCGCCGACAAGACCCGCAGATTGATCATAATGTGATCCCTAAACCATGTGACCCCTGAACAATGTGGCCCCGAAACGACGTGGCGTTAACACTTTCTTAGAAATTACGTTAATTAAATTTTAGTTAATACGCGATCGCGTTGCGACTGGTCACGCCCGACGCGCCGGCGCTATGCTGTCGCGGTGCATCTCGACACGCCCGCCATCGTCTGTGCCCTGCTTGCCCATGGTGAGCATGGCGCC
>JANNJH010000268.1:0-1780 GCA_031405775.1 Sphingomonadales bacterium
GCTCGAAAATTCGCTCGGCGATCTCGCAGGCCTCGGCTTCGGGCATCGTCGCCAAGGTATTGGCGATGGCGCCGTTAGTGACGGCGCCGTTTTCGACAACCGCGCCGGCGTTCGTCATGCGCGCGATGATCTCTTTATAGATGATCCGCTCTTCGGGCGGGAACGTCTCGCCCTTCAGGTCGCGGATGGCGCGGAACGCCGCGCCGATACGGTCATGGATCGGATCGGCCGAGCGCGCCAACGTCCACGCCGCCGGATACAGCTTTTCCCAAAGATGTTCGATGTGGACCGGCATTCGACTACCTCCGCTTGTGCGCCTCGACGAGCGCCTCGACGAGCGCCACGACTCCGGGCAATTCCTTGCCCTCCATCCATTCGAGAAAGGCGCCCCCCGCCGTCGAAACATAGCTGAACTGGTCGGCGACCCCGGCATGGTTGAGCGCGGCCACCGTATCGCCGCCGCCAGCGACCGATACCAGCCCGCCGCTTTGCGTCAACGCTCCGGCGATCCGCGCCAGCGCCACCGTCGCCGCATCGAATGGCACGGTCTCGAACGCCCCGAGCGGCCCGTTCCAGACCAATGTCCGGCAGGTCTTGAGCGCATCGGCCAGCGCCTCGACCGCGGCGTCGCCAAGATCGAGGATCATCTCATCGGCTTCGACTTCATGGACATTGCAGGTCCGGTGGGGGGCATTGGCGGCGAATTGCCGCGCCACCACCACGTCATAGGGCAGATGCACGGTGCACCCCGCCGCCGCCGCCCGCGCCAATATGTCGAGCACCGTCGGTGCCAAATCATGCTCGCACAGCGATTTTCCGACATTGATACCGCGCGCCGCGAGGAAGGTATTGGCCATGCCGCCGCCGATCATCAGGTGATCGACACGTTCCACCAGGTGCGTCAGCACATCGAGCTTCGACGAGACTTTCGCCCCGCCAACCACTGCCGCCACCGGATGCTCGGGGTTGCCGAGCGCGCGCTCCAGCGCCGCGATTTCGGCCTGCATCGATCGCCCGGCAAAGGCCGGCAACACGTGCGCCAGCCCCTCGGTCGAGGCGTGCGCACGGTGGGCTGCCGAAAACGCATCATTGACGTAGAAATCGCCAAGCCGCGCCAATAAGGCGACGAACGCCGGATCATTGGCCTGCTCGCCGGCATGGAAGCGGGTGTTTTCCAGCACCGCGACAGCGCCGGGCGCCATCAAAGCCACAGCCGCTTCGACCTTGGCGCCGACGCAATCGTCGATGAACGCCACCGGCCGCCCGAGCACATCGGCCAGCGCCGGCGCCAGCGGTGCGAGGGTGCACGTCGCATCCAGGCCCTTGGGCCGGCCGAAATGCGACAGCAGCAGCACCACGGCGCCGCGATCGCAAAGCGCCGCGATCGTCGGCACCGCCGCCGACAGCCGTGTCGCATCGCTGACATAACCGTCCGACATCGGCACGTTCAGGTCGACACGCACCAGCACGCGCTTGCCGGCGAGGTCGGGCATGTCATCGATGGTGGCAAAGCGCATCACAGGCACCCCTTCGACGTTCAGAGCAACCGCCCCATCGCCACCGCGGTATCGGCCATGCGGTTCGAAAAGCCCCATTCATTGTCGTACCAGCTGACAACGCGCACCAGATTGCCGCCGATGACCGTCGTTTCGAGCGAATCGATCGTCGAGGATGCGTGGTTGTGGTTGAGATCGATCGAAACCAAAGGTTCGTCGGTCCAGGCGAGCACGCCCGCCAACGAGTTGGATTGCGCCGCGGCCTTGAGCACGGCGTTGACTTC